>CAOJVE010000085.1 GCA_948444865.1 uncultured Lachnospiraceae bacterium | reverse complement strand
AGGATGTAAGTGCCGATGCCGGCTTCTTTTAATTTCCGGTAGTTCTCTATGGTGGTGGCGGCGATGTTGACGTTCACCCGGCGGATGGCGCCGTTTTTGTGCTGGATGCTGTAAATGGTCTTGATGCTCTCGAGCACGTACTCGATGGGGTTGTTCTTGGGGTCTTCCCCGGTTTCCAGCGCCAGCCGTTTGTGGCCCATGTCCTGCAGCGCGATGACTTCCTGGCGGATTTCTTCCTGGGTCAGCTTCTTGCGGGCGATGTGTTTGTTCTTGGCGTGGTATGGACAGTATACGCAGCCGTTGATGCAGTAGTTGGACAGGTACAAAGGCGCGAACATAACGATGCGCTTGCCGTAGAATTTTTCTTTGATTTCTTTGGCCGTCTTGAACATTTTCTCAATCAAATCCGGCTGGTCGCATTCCAGCAAAAGCGCGGCTTCCCGGTGGGTCAGGCCCTTGCAGTCCTTGGCGCGTTCGATGAGCTGTTCAATGAGTTCCCGGTTGTCTTTGTTTTTCTGGGCGTATTCAAGCGTGTCTAAGATTTCCTGGTGGTCGATAAATTCCGTAGCTTTTTTTGATTTTACGTCGTACATAATTTCCTCCGTTTTAAAAGTCCGCCGCCGGATAGTCACCCCGGTCACAGACTACTTGGCATCCGATTTCTTTCATTTGTTTTTTTAATAAATCAATGGATTCTGCCGCTTCCAGTCCGGTGGCGGGTTTGTGGTCGTAGAGCAAGTATTTTTTCCGCACGGCTGCGGGGGAGAGATTGGGCATGACCACATTGCAGCCGGCCAGGATTCCCAGCTTTCGTCCGTCTGGGTGCAGGGCGCTCAAAGCGGTGGTGGCCGGCAGAAGCGCCTTCGGCAGCAGCAGGCGAATCAGGGACAGGAGAAATAGCGTCATTTCCAGGCTGCCGTCTGGCTGGTCTGCAAATGGCGTGTCCTGGTGGCGCAAGAAGGGGCCCACACCCACCATCTGGGGAGACAGTTCCCGCAAAAATAACAGATCGTCCGCCAGGCATTCCGCCGTCTGTCCCGGAGAGCCCACCATGAAGCCGGCGCCTGTCTGGAAACCGATTTCTTTCAGGTTCCACAGGCATTCTTTCCGATTCTTAAGGGAAAGCCCCTTTGGATGAAGCCTTTGGTAATGTTCTTCGCTGGCCGTCTCGTGGCGCAGCAGATAGCGGTCGGCCCCGGCGGCGTAAAGTTTCTCATAGCTTTCCCTGGAGCGTTCGCCTAAGGATAAGGTGACGGCGCAGTCGGGATAGCCGGCCTTGACGTCTCGGATGATGGCGGTGAGCGTCTGGTCGGTGAAATGGGAATCTTCGCCGCCCTGGAGCACGAATGTGCGAAATCCCAGGTTGTAGCCCTCCCGACAGCAGTCTAAAATCTGGCTGTGGGTGAGCCGGTAGCGGCTGGCCTTTTTGTTGCTTCGGCGGATGCCGCAGTAGTAGCAGTCGTTTTTGCAGTAGCTGCTGATTTCGATCAGTCCGCGGATGTAGACGTCCTGGCCGTAAATCCGCCGCCGCGTCTTTACCGCCTGCTGCCGCGCAAAGTCGTAAACGGATTCGTCCCGGCAGGAGACAAGCGCGGCAAATTCTTCTTTGGTAAGGCTGTGTTCTTCCTGTAACTTCTGAATGTATTCTTTCATGGTTTGCCCTGGATTTTGGAATAGACGGTTTTGCTGGTAATGCCGGAGAGCATGCCGATTTTGCCGGATAATGCGCTGATTGCGTCCTGGGGCGCGTCCAGGATGGCGCAGATGACGGAAACGTCTTTGGGCCGGTACGGCACGCCCATTCGTCCCACCAGGTAGTCGCCGTATTCGTGGAGCAGTCGGTTTAAGCTGTCCGCGGAATCCCGGTCTTCCACGATGATGGTGATGACGGCAATTCGCGTATCGGTTGATTTTTCCATTTGGATGAAAATTCTCCTTTCTTTAATTAGACAGCGTTCTTAATGAAGGTAGAAAAAAAGCGCCCAAAAAGGGCGCAAAATGATCGAAGTTTTTCTGCCCTTTCCTCTCAGGATTGTCGCCCTTCAAAGTCTGGTTGCTGTTTTTTGAATGCGTTTTGATTATATCATATCCAGCGGCGATATTCAATACATAATTTACTATATAAGTCCACTTTTTATTGCGAAAGCGCCCGTTTGGATGTGCTTGACAAAAAATGGTTTTCAAACATATGCGAACATTGTATAATGGGGACATAGAAAAAAATAAGTATTTGAGGAGAAACTGGGTATGGGGATCTTATTTTAAGGAGGCGTTTTAAAAATGGATTCTGGCAAAAAAAACAATGGCAGACGTTTGCTGCTGCCCGTAGCTTTCGTCGTTCTTCTGGCTTTGACGATTTTTTTGCGCCAGCGGGCGTTTGGGCAGGATAAAGAAGCGTTGGGAAAAGATGTTTCCGTAAAGGTTACGGAAGTTAAGGCGAAGTCAAGCGGATTGAATCCGGGAAAATTAATGGTGACGGTTTCCTATCAGGGGGAGGAATGCAGGCTATATGGGGTTCCAAGCGGCGCCCGATCCGCCATGGAGAGCAGCAAAAAATACCACAGCGCCGTCGGCGCGAAGCTGTACAACAAAAAACTGTACTACGATTCCGCCAGCATCAGCCGGCTGGCGGATAAGCTGTACTACGCCTCCCTGGCGGCCACGTTTCTTGTTTTCATCCTTATGCTGGCGCGGCTGAAAGAAAAAATGTCCTAGATAAAAGATGGGAAAGCCTGGATTTGCCGCGCACAAGCCCTTTGAAAAGCTTGACAAATTATGCGTTCTCGTGTATGATTTCACACAGAGACTAATGTCTATAAGGACAAAATGTCTTTTATAATTTTCTGGGAGGGAGACTATTATGAAAATGAAAAAAGCGGTATCCGCTATATTAGTAGCGGCTATGGCAATGACTTTGATGGCTGGTTGCGGTTCAAAATCAGATTCTGGATCGGACAAGGCGGCGGATGCAGGAAGCGAGAGCGGTTCTGTATTTAAGATCGGAGCCATCGGACCGGTGACCGGCGGCGCGGCCGTTTACGGCGAAGCGGTGAAAAACGGCGCGGAGCTGGCGGTGAAAGAGATCAACGAGGCCGGCGGAATCGGCGGCACACAGGTGGAACTGAAGTATGAGGACGACGAGCACGACGCGGAAAAAGCCGTGAACGCTTACAACACGCTGAAGGACTGGGGCATGCACGCGCTTTTGGGAACTGTAACGTCCGCGCCCTGCGTGGCTGTCGGCGAAGTGGCGCAGGCAGACAACACATTTATGCTGACGCCGTCCGGCACAGCCGTGGAATGCGTACAGTATGACAACGCTTTCCGCGTATGTTTCTCTGACCCGATGCAGGGATTGGAGTCCGCGAAGTATATCGGAGAAAAAGGCCTTGCCAAGAAAGTGGCGGCGATCTATGACAGCTCCGACGTATATTCCACAGGCATCTACGAGGCGTTTGTGAAAGAAGCGGAAAACCAGGATTTTGAGATTGTTGCGGCCGAAGCGTTCACCGCGGAAGCAAAGACCGACTTCTCCGTACAGCTTCAGAAGGCAAAAGACGCTGGCGCAGAACTGGTATTTTTGCCATTCTATTATACAGAGGCTTCCCTGGTATTAAAACAGGCGGCCGGCATGAAATTCAGCCCGATTTTCTTCGGATGCGACGGTATGGACGGAATCCTGGCAGTGGAAGGATTTGATGTGGATCTGGCAAATAATCTGATGTTTATGAGTCCTTTCACGCCAACTTCAGAGGATGAAACCATCCAGAAGTTCGTAAAAGATTATGAAGAAGCATATGGACAGACTCCCAATCAGTTTGCGGCAGACGCTTACGACGGAGTTTACGCCATCAAGGCAGCTATGGAAGCCGGCGAAGTGACTGCGGATATGTCCCCATCGGATGTGTGCGACGCCATGAAAGAAGCTATGCTGGAGATCAGCATCGACGGCGTAACAGCCAAAGGACTCACCTGGGAGGCAAGCGGCGAGCCCAGCAAAGAGCCTATGGTAGTAAAAATTGAAAATGGTGATTATGCAGTCGTAGAGTAGAATGGATGGATAGAGGGTTATCTTTGTTAAGATAACCTTCTATTTTACTTATAGTTAGAGCGTGTTTGGAAATTCATTCACGCCACCCGTACGCCCCACTTTGCGGTCAATTTGCCCCAATTTCGGTTAGCGTAGCCCGCTACGCCGCCCTCAATTGGAACAAATTCCCCGCAAATTGTGACGCACGGTTGACATAAAGCAATTTCCAAACACGCTCTAGACACCGAAGGGGGAATCCTATGAGTTTTATATCTTATCTGATCAATGGCATTAGCCTTGGAAGCGTGTACGCGATCATCGCCCTTGGCTATACCATGGTTTATGGAATTGCGAAAATGCTGAATTTTGCCCACGGCGACGTAATTATGATCGGCGCGTACGTGGTTATGACAGCCATCGCAGGCGCCGGCATGCCGCCGCTTCTGGCCGTGCTTCTGGCTGTTATTTTCTGTACAGTTCTGGGAGTTGTGATTGAGAGCGTGGCATACCGGCCCCTTTTGAACGCGGCTTCTTCGCTGGCGGTTCTGATTACGGCCATCGGCGTCAGCTATCTGCTTCAGAACGTGGCGCTGCTTATTTTCGGCGCGAACACAAAATCATTTTCATCGGTGGTGCCGGTTCCGGCCCTGGCGCTGGCGGGCGGAGCGCTTACCATTTCCGGTGAAACCATTGTTACGATCGCCTCCTGTATCGTGATCATGATAGGCCTTACGCTTTTTATAAAGAAATCAAAAGCCGGACAGGCCATGCTGGCCGTTTCGGAGGACAAAGGGGCGGCGCAGCTGATGGGCATCAACGTAAACGGAACCATCGCCCTGACCTTTGCCATCGGCTCCGCGCTGGCGGCCGTGGCAGGCGTGCTTCTGTGTTCGGCCTACCCGTCGCTGACTCCCTACACAGGCGCCATGCCGGGCATCAAGGCGTTTGTGGCCGCCGTGTTCGGAGGCATCGGCTCTATACCGGGCGCCCTCATCGGCGGGATTTTGCTGGGCGTGATCGAGATATTCGGAAAAGCCTATATCTCTTCCCAGATGGCGGACGCAATCGTATTTGGCGTTTTGATCATTGTGCTGATCGTGAAGCCTACCGGCATTCTCGGTAAAAACATTCAGGAGAAAGTGTAGGTGGAAAACATATGAAGAAAATGAGTAAAACAACCAAAGACAATATGATTACATATTTAATGGTAATCCTGATTTTTATCGTTGTGCAGATACTGACGTCCACGGGAAATGTTTCCAGCCTTCTCCAAGGGCTTTTGGTGCCCCTTTGCGCCTACATCATCCTGGCGGTTTCCCTGAACTTAACCGTGGGAATCTTAGGCGAGCTGAGTCTGGGCCATGCGGGCTTCATGTGCGTGGGCGCGTTTACCAGCGCCTTTTTCTCCAAATGCGCCATGGAAGCCATTCCGGTTACCGGGCTTCGTTATTTTATCGCGCTTTTGATCGGCGCGGCGGCGGCAGGCGCGTGCGGCATCCTGATCGGGATTCCGGTGCTTCGTTTAAAAGGCGATTACCTGGCTATTGTAACCCTTGCCTTTGGGGAAATCATTAAAAACATCGTAAACGTTTTGTTCATCGGAAAAGACGAAAACGGGTTTCATTTTTCCACGAAGGATTCCCTTTCGCTGGGACTGGAGGACGGCGGAAAAGTAATCATCAACGGCCCCCAGGGAATCACGGGAACGCCGAAAGACTCCACCTTTATAATCGGCGTAGCGCTGATTCTGGTCACGCTGTTTATCGTGCTGAATCTGATGCATTCCAGAAGCGGGCGTGCCATTATGGCCATCCGGGACAATCGCATCGCGGCGGAATCGGTGGGCATCAACATCACGAAATATAAGCTGATGGCGTTTTCCATTTCCGCGGCGCTGGCCGGCGTGGCGGGCGTTATCTACGCCCATAACCTGGCCACCCTAACCGCGCAGCCCAAGAACTTCGGCTACAATATGTCCATCATGATTCTGGTCTTCGTGGTGCTGGGCGGCATCGGAAATATGCGCGGCTCCATCATAGCCGCCATTATCCTGACTTTGCTTCCGGAGCTTCTGCGGTCTTTGAGCGATTACCGTATGCTGATTTACGCGGTGGTGCTGATTGTGATGATGCTGTTCAACTGGAGTCCGAAAGCCATCGAATGGCGTGAGAAATTCTCCGCCAAATTCAGGCGCGGGAAAAATAAAAGCGCAAAGGAGGCGGCGTAAGATATGGCATTGTTGGAAGTGAATAATCTGGGTATCTCCTTTGGCGGCCTGCGGGCGGTGAATGAATTTCATCTGAAAATCGAAAAAGGCTGTCTCTACGGGCTGATTGGGCCCAACGGGGCGGGAAAAACCACGGTATTTAATCTTTTAACCGGCGTGTACAAGCCTAACGAAGGGGTGATCCGCCTGGACGGCGAGAATATTGTAGGCAAAAAAACCATAGACATTAATAAAGCGGGGATTGCCCGTACGTTCCAGAATATACGTCTTTTCAAAGATCTGTCGGTGCTGGACAATGTAAAAGCGGGCCTTCATAACCACTACAGATACTCCACGCTGGAGGGAATCTTCCGGCTGCCCAAATACCATAAAATGGAAAAGGCCATGGACGAAAAAGCCCTGGAGCTTTTATCTGTGTTCGACCTGGACAAAGAGGCGGACACGCTGGCGGCCAATCTCCCCTATGGAAAGCAGCGGAAGCTGGAGATCACCCGGGCGCTGGCCACCGAGCCAAAGCTTCTTTTATTAGACGAGCCGGCGGCGGGGATGAACCCCAACGAGACGAAGGAGCTGATGGAGACCATTCGGTTTGTGCGGGATGAATTTCACATGACGATTCTTCTGATTGAACACGATATGAAACTGGTGTCTGGAATCTGTGAAGAGCTGACCGTCTTAAACTTCGGGGAAGTTCTCGCGGAGGGAAAGACCAGCGATGTACTGAACAACCCGGAGGTTATCAAGGCATACTTAGGCGAATAAGGGGGGATGGCGAAAATGGCAATGCTTGAGATAAAAGACATTGAAGTATACTATGGCATGATCCAGGCGATCAAAGGAATCTCTTTCGAGGTCAACGAAGGAGAAGTAATCGCGCTGATCGGCGCCAACGGCGCGGGGAAAACCACGATTCTGCACACCATTACCGGCCTGCTGTCTCCGAAAAAAGGCTCGGTCATCTTCGAGGGCAAGGACATCACAAAGGTTCCGGCGCACAAGATCGTGTCCCTGGGCATGGCCCACGTGCCGGAGGGCCGCCGGGTGTTCGCGGAACTGACCGTATACGAGAACCTGCGGATGGGCGCGTACACGAGGAAAGACAAAGACGAAATCGCGGGAACGCTGGAGATGGTCTATAAGCGTTTTCCGCGTCTGAAGGAGCGGAAAAACCAGCTGGCTGGCACCTTAAGCGGCGGCGAACAGCAGATGCTGGCCATGGGGCGGGCGCTGATGTCCCATCCGAAGATTATCGTGATGGATGAGCCGTCTATGGGTCTGTCGCCCATTCTTGTAAACGAGATCTTCGACATCATTCAGGAAGTGAGCGCCGGGGGAACCACCGTGCTTTTGGTGGAGCAAAACGCCAAAAAAGCCCTGTCAATCGCAGACCGGGCGTACGTGCTGGAGACGGGGAAAATCGTTCTGGACGGAGACGCCAAAGAGCTGATGAACGATGATTCCATTAAAAAGGCTTATCTGGGGGAATAGGAGGAACGCATATGGAGCATATAGTTGTCACCATTGCAAGGCAGTATGGAAGCGGCGGAAAAACCGTGGGAAAAATGTTGGCAAAAGAGATGGAAATTCCCTGGTACAGCAGAGACATTCTAAAAATGGCGTCGGAAGAAAGCGGCATCAGCGAGCAGCTTTTCATGCAGTTTGACGAAAAGCTAAAAAGCAGCCTCTTTAAACGCATTTCCCCGGACATTTATACAGGGGAGCTGATCCCGCCGGAAAGCAGTGACTTTGTTTCAGCCAAGAATCTGTTCAACTACCAGGCGGAGGTCATCAAAAAGCTGGCGAAGACAGAGAGCTGCGTGATCGTCGGCCGGGCGGCGGATTTTGTGCTGAAAGATTATCCCAACGTGGTCAGCGTATTCGTCCACGGTTCCGAAGAATTCAACTTGGCCAGGGCTATGGAGCAAAACAGCATGACCGAAGAGGAGATGAAAAAATTCATCGCCAAGACAGACAAATACCGGGCCGATTTCTACAAGCACTACACCGGCCGGGAGTGGACCGACGCGAGAAATTACGATCTGTGTTTAAACAGCAGTAAGCTGGGATTTGAAAAATGCGTGGAAGAAATCCGCGCCTATATAAAGGTGAGGTTTTAAAAGATCCATGTAAGCCGCATCGCCAGGGGCGTTCTAAAAAATGCCTCTGATGATGCGGCGTTTTATTTTTTCCATTCATACGGGCCCCCGCCCATAATCTTGTGGACAAAAATAGAAAAGCGATATATAATAAATGAGAAATAAAGTTCACATTTATGGAGAAAATGCCATGGAAAACAGGATTCGGGAATACCGAAAGGAAAAGAACATCACACAGGAAGAGTTGGCGGGCCGGGCGGGGATCAGCCGTAAATATCTGTCCATGATCGAGCGGAATAAGACGAAACCGTCCATAGACATCGCGTCCCGGCTGGCGGCCCAGCTGTCTGTAAAAATGGAACGGTTATTTTTTTCGGCGCCGGAGGCGGGGCAGGGGAATTTGCCGGAGACGATCCGGTACATCGATCTGTTCTGCGGAATCGGGGGATTTCGCTACGCGTCCCGACAGGCCTTCGAGAAGCTGGGGATACAGGGTCAGTGCGTGTTCAGCAGCGACATTGACAAATTCGCCCAGGTCAGCTATGAGGCGAACTTCGGCGAAAAGCCCGTGGGCGACATCACCCAGGTGGACGAACGGGATCTGCCGGATTTTCAGATGCTGTTCGCGGGATTTCCCTGCCAGGCCTTTTCCATCTGCGGACTGCAAAAAGGCTTTGAGGACAACACGCGGGGGACGCTTTTTTTTGACATCGCCCGGATACTGAAAGAAAAAAAACCGGACGCGTTCGTCCTGGAAAACGTGAAAAATCTGGTCAGCCACGACGGCGGCAAGACCTTTAAGACCATTATCCACGCGCTGCGGGACGAGCTCAATTATTATGTGGACCATGATATATTAAACGCGCTGGATTTCGGGCTGCCCCAGAAGCGGGAGCGGATCATCATCGTCGGCGCCAAGAAGCCTTTTTCCATGAAGTGGAAGTTTGACGTGGACGAGAGGAAGACCTTAAGCGATATTCTGGAAACGGAGGTGGACCCCAAGCATTACGCCTCCAAAGAAATCGTGGAAAAAAGAAAAAAAATGCACACGGCCAGCGCAGTTCCGGCCATCTGGCATGAGAACAAATCCGGCAACATTTCCTCCTATCCGTACAGCTGCGCCCTGCGGGCGGGGGCCAGCTACAACTATCTGCTGGTTAACGGCGAGCGCCGGCTGACGCCCAGGGAAATGCTGCGTCTGCAGGGCTTCCCCGATGAATTTAAAATCGCGGTGTCCGACGCGCAAATGCGAAAACAGGCGGGAAACGCCATTCCGGTGGCCATGGTGGCGAAAGTGATCGAGAAGTTCGTGCCCCTGGCTTTTGGGCGGGGAGGTGAAGGCGATGAACGCTCCAAGGCTTAGAACGGTGAATAAAGTGACGGCGCCCTTCGAGCTGAACCGGTTTCCGGCCCAGTTCGTGGACACTTTTGCCCGGGAAATCGTGTATATGATGGCCACCAAGCACGCCATGTCCTTAGAGGGCAATGAGTGGGAGCAGATCTTCGCCGCCTGCGTGGGCGCGGACTGGAAGCCGTCCAACGTGGGGCTGGACGACGTGGTTTTCAAGAACTGCTGCTGGGGCGCCAAAACGGTTTTCGCCAGCTCCAAGGATATCCGCAGGCAGAAGAACGTCCGTCTGGTCAGCGGGCGTAATTCCCCGACCTTCAGCTTCGGCATCGACCGGATCACCAGCGAGGACCCGGACGTGATTGGCCGGATGGTCTTAGATATCTGGAACGAGCGGGTTTCGGCGGTCCGGGAGCTCTTTAAGTTCGTGCGGACGGTTGTGCTGGTCAAATCCAAGGACTACTCCCAGTATCTGATCTTCGAGCTGGACACGGTTCGGTACGATCACGAGCTGTATTGCTTCCGGTGGAATAAAAACAATAACCTGGAAGGTTATGACCGGGAGACAGACATCCACCGGTTCACCTGGCAGCCCAGCGGAAGCCAGTTTACGATTATAGAGAAAATACCGCCGGAGCGGGTACATATAGAGGTCAAAAGGCCCAAGCGGCTGGACAAAGAAACCGTGCTGCAGGCCGTTGGCTTTGACCGCGGCTGGTATACGGTTTTGTAGCCGGTAAGGGGGGATGGCGGTGCGCGACAAGAAAATCGTTACCAAAACCATGAAACAGGTAAAAAGCAAGGATACATCCATAGAGGTTATTTTGAGAAAAGCGCTGTGGGCCAGGGGGATTCATTACCGGAAAAACGACGCGTCCCTGCCGGGAAAACCGGATATCGTGATTCCGCGCCATAAAATCGCCATCTTCTGCGACAGCGAGTTTTTCCACGGCAAGGACTGGGACAAACTAAAGCTTCAGCTTAAGCGGGGAAATAATCCCGACTACTGGATTAAAAAAATCGAGCGGAACCGGCAAAGGGACGTAGAAAACGGCAAAAAGCTTATGTTCATGGGCTGGAATGTGCTGCGTTTCTGGGGGAAAGACATTGTAAAGGACACAGACGGGTGCGTCCGGGCGGTGGAGGAGATGATCTTCGACCTGACCATGGACGACGGGGAGCTTTGAATCACGCTCTGGCGCAGGCAGGGCGGCTGTGGGGCGCCCCGGCGCCAAAGGCAATGTCGATTTCTTAGATGCGGGCGTTTAGCTTCTCTGCAAAAGCTTCCATCAGCGCGTCGTTTTGCTCCGGCAGCATCATGCAGAACCGCACATACTGGGAATCCAGAAACGGGAAGGTGGAGCAGTCGCGGATCATCAGCCCTTTTTGGATGCAGTATTCAAAGAGCGCCTGGGCGTCTGTGTCCTGCCGTAAGAGGCGCATCAGAATAAAGTTTGCCTGTGGCGGGTATACTTTTACAAAATCCCAGCCGGCCAAAATCTGGAAGACGCGTTTTCGCTCCCGGCGAATCAGTTCTTTGGTGGAATGGATGTATTCCTGATCCTGAAACATGATCTGTCCGGCGATTTCCGCCAGGCTGTTGATGGTCCAGGGGTCTTTGCGCAGATTGATTTCCGAGATCAGGTCTGGATTTCCCGTGATGGCGTAGCCTAAGCGCAGGCCGGGAGCGGCGAAGAACTTCGAGGTTCCCCGCAGGATAATCAGGTTGGTGTAGTAGTTGGTCAGCTTCACGGAGGTGATCTGCGCTTCGTCGGGGGCGAATTCCACGTAAGTCTCGTCCACCATCACGAAGATGCCAAACTGCAGGCAGGCGTCCAGGATACGGCGCATCTGTGCGTTTGTGATGGCGGTGGAGGTGGGATTGTTGGGATTGCAGATGACCAGCAGATCCAGGCCGTCGTGCAGCTGCCGGCACAGTTCGTCCACATCCGGCGCAAAGTCCTGCTTTTCTTTCAGCGGATAATACATGCAGCTGCCGCCGCCCAAGTTGATGTCCCGCTCGTACTCCGAATAGGTGGGACCCACGATCAGAGCCTTTTTTGGGCGGTTGACCTGGATGAAAAGGGAGATCAGTTCGGTGGAGCCATTGCCCACGATGATATTCTCCGTCTGGGCGCCGGTGTAGGAGGAAATGCACTGGCGCAGCTTTAAATACTCCCGGTCAGGATAACGGGTGATGGCGTCCAGCTGTTCCCCCAGCGCGGTGCGCAGACGGGTGGAAATGCCCAGCGGATTTACGTTGGCGCTGAAGCTTACGATGGTTTCTTTTTTTATGCCGAAACATTT
>CAOJVE010000084.1 GCA_948444865.1 uncultured Lachnospiraceae bacterium | reverse complement strand
ACATGAAACAGAAGTTCAAACAGACGTTTTTCAGTGTGTCATCCAGGTACGGGTCTTACAGCCTGGGGGCGATTGCGCTGGTGACAGCCATTGTGATTGTGGCCAACTTAATTGTGGGTCAGCTTCCCGAAAATGTGCGCAGCGTGGACTTAAGCGACAATAAGATTTATGAGATTACGGACGTCAGCCGCAAGCTGGCAAAGGATTTGAAAGATCCGGTGACTATTACGGTTTTGGCCCAAAAGGATCAGGCGGATAAAAGGATTCGGAATTTTGTAGAAAAATACGCCGGGATGTCTTCGAAAATTTCTTTGGAATGGATCGACCCAGTGCAGCATCCGTCCGCGCTGTCCAAGTACGACGCCCAGGCGGACAGTCTGGTGGTTTCCTGCGAGAAGACCGATAAGCAGCGGGTGGTTTCCTTTGGGGAAATCATTACTTATGACCAGATGTCTTATTACACCACAGGCTCCATGCAGGAGACGGCTTTTGACGGGGAAGGCCAGCTGACGGCGGCGGTGAATTATGTGACCAGCGAAAAAAGCAGGCGGATTTATTATTCGACCGGCCATGGGGAGGAGGCTTTTTCTTCTTCCGTGCAGAGCCTTTTGGAGAAAGCCAATTATACCCTGGAAGAGTGGAACCTTCTGATGAATCCGTCTATTCCCGAGGCGTGTGAGCTTTTCATTATGAACGGCGCGTCTTCGGATGTGACGGAAGATGAGCAAAAAGGAATTTTGGATTACTTGCGCCAGGGCGGCAAGGCAATGGTATTTCTGGGCGAGGCAAAAAAGGGCACGCCGAATCTGGACGCGATCTTTAAGGAATACGGACTGGAGAAAGAGGACGGCTATGTGGCGGATATGCAGCGCAGCTATCAGCAAAATCCATATTATATATTTCCAGAGCTGACTTTGGGAGAAGCCTACGCAAAAGGAATTTCCAGTGAAATGGTTCTGCTGATCAATGCCCAGGGATTTACGCAGACGGAGCCTGCGCGGGACAGCATAACGCTGGATGCTTTTATGAACACCTCCGCAGACGGTTATGCAGTCACGGACGAAGAGGAAAAGCAGGGGACGTATGTGTTGGGCGCCTCCGCTACAGAGACGATATCGTCCAACAGCGTTTCCGAAAATCAGGATGAGGAAGAGGCAAAGAGTCTGGAAAGCCGCCTGACGGTTTTCGGCGCGGTTTCAATGATCGACGGCAATGTGACGGATACGTTCTCCACGTTGGAAAACCTGACGCTTTTCATGAATGCGGTGGGGGCCAATTTCGGGGAAGACACAAGCATTTCCATAGAGCCGAAGAGTCTGGAGATCACATATAATACCGTTCAGTATCCGGGCCTGTTCAGCCTTCTGGTAATCTTTGGCATCCCGGTTCTTGTGCTGGGCTTTGGGTTCGTGACCTGGCTGCGGCGCAGAAAGGCATAGGTGACGGATATGAAGAAAAAGCAGATGGTGATTTTGATCCTTGTTCTGGCGGCGCTGGCGGTTGTGTATGCGGCTTTGGCTTTTGGAAACAAAAAGGCGCAGGAAAAGGAAAAAGCTCAGGAGGAGAGCCAGATCATCCAGGTGGCGGATCTGGGAGAGGTTGTCACGTTTTCTTATGAATCCGCAGAACAGGAGCCGTTGCATTTTGAGAAAAAAGAGGATGCATGGATCTGCACGGACGACAAGAAGACAGAGCTGGAGCAGACCTATCCCAATGAGATTGCGGACGCTTTTTCCTCTCTTACGGCCTCCCGGAAAATGGAGGAGATTGACGCTTTGGAGGATTATGGCCTGAAAGAGCCTGCCTATACGGTGACTCTGGAATCAAAAGACAAAGAAGAAGTGACGTTTTATGTGGGAAACAGCACGGGCGATGAATATTATTTGCAAAAAGAGGGGGAAGAGAAAATTGTGTACACCGTTTCGTCCTCTGCAGTGATGACGCTGGGCCATAGTCTGGAAGATATGAAAAAAACAGAAGAAGATTCTTAAGATAAAACTGCCGCGTGGGGGAAAGCCTGCGCGGCATTCTTTCTTAATATGAGGAAATTCTTTTTGATTTTTACAATAATTTTATAATTTTTCTATAATTTGGGGGTTGAAAAGAAACATAAGTTCCGATAAAATGTTCTGGTAAGGGGGTGGGGAAATTGACGCAGGAGAATCGCACGTATATTGCCATTGATTTAAAGTCCTTTTACGCTTCCGTGGAGTGCGTGGAAAGAGGCTTGGATCCGTTATCCACGAATCTTGTGGTCGCCGATGCCAGCCGGACCAAGAAGACTATTTGTCTGGCGGCGTCGCCATCCCTGAAAGCTTACGGAATCCCGGGACGGCCCAGGCTATTTGAGGTTGGGCAGCGGATGAAAGAGGTGAATGCCAGGCGGCGGGAGCGGGCGCCGGGTCCTGTTTTTACAGGCGAATCCTGTGACGCGGGCGAGCTGGAATCTTCACCGGAACTTTTGGCTTCGTATATTACAGCCCCGCCGCGCATGGCCCTCTATATAGAGTACAGCACGAAGATTTATCATATTTATCTGAAATACGTGGCGCCGGAGGATATGCATGTCTATTCTATTGATGAAGTGTTTATGGACGTCACAGGCTATCTGGAGATGTATGGACTTACAGCCCGGGAGCTGGCTGCGAAGATTATGCGGGAAGTGGCGCAAGATACTGGGATTACGGCGACGGCGGGCATTGGGCCGAATCTTTATCTGTGCAAAGTCGCCATGGATATAGTGGCCAAGCGCATTGAGCCGGATGAGGATGGGGCGCGGATTGCGCAGTTGGATGAGATGGCGTACCGCAGCCTTTTGTGGGACCACCGTCCCCTGACGGATTTCTGGCGCGTGGGCAGAGGTTACGCCCGGAAGCTGGAGGAAAACGGGCTGATGACCATGGGGGATGTGGCCAGGTGTTCCCTTGGGAAATCTGCCGACTATTATAATGAAGGGCTTCTGTACCGACTGTTCGGCGTGAACGCGGAATTGCTGATTGACCATGCGTGGGGATGGGAGCCCTGTACCATCGCCGATGTGAAGGCCTATAAGCCCGCATCCAACAGTCTGTGCTCCGGGCAGGTTCTTCCGCGTCCTTATGAATTTGAGAAGGCGAAGCTGATCGTGCGGGAGATGGCGGATGCTCTGGCGTTGGATCTGTTGGAAAAAGGGCTGGCGGTAAGCCAGATCGTGCTGACGGTTGGCTACGACACGGAGAATCTGACGAATCCGGAGATTCGCAAACGCTACAGAGGGCCGGTTACGACTGACGCTTATGGCCGTAAAATCCCGAAGCATGCCCACGGCACGATCTGCCTGGAGCGTTCCACTTCCCTGTCCAGGGAGATCATCCATGGGGCGCTGGAGCTGTATGGGCGCATTGTGAATAAAAATCTTCTGGTGCGAAGAATTTCCATCACAGCCAATCATGCAGTGAAGGAAAGCGCGGCGTGGGAAAAGAATTTCTTTGAGCAACTGGATTTATTTACGGATTATGAAGCGCGAGAGAAACGGGAAGCGGATCTGGAGCGGGAACGGAGGCTTCAAAAGGCGGTTTTAGACATAAAGAAGAAATTCGGAAAGAACGCGATTTTAAAAGGGATGAGCCTGGAAGAAGGAGCTACGGCCATGGAGCAAAATAAACGGATTGGAGGTCATAAAGCTTGAATTTAAACAGATATGATGATATTATTCATTTGCCGCATCCAGTTTCACCGTCCCGGCCCCATATGCCTCAAATTGACCGGGCGGCGCAGTTTGCTCCCTTTTCGGCCCTGTCTGGTTTTGCGGCGGCCATTGAGGAGGCTGCCCGGCAGACAGAAGCTAAAAGGGAGCTTTCTGAGGACGCGAAAGACAGTTTGGATGAAGCGCTGCGGATGATTCAGGCGCGGATCGACGCGCGGCCGAAAGCGGCGATCACGTATTTTCAGCCGGACCCGGGAAAAAGCGGCGGCGCTTATATTACAGTCACCGGGCGCGTGAAAAAGATTGACGCCTATGGGCGGGCGGTGGTCATGCAGGATGGACGGACCATACCCATGGAAGAGATCGTGGGGCTGGAAAGCCGCTGACGCGTGGGCGTTAGATCCGTTTTAAACGGAACCAATACTGGTAAAAATCCTGGAATCCCAGATTGCCGTACAGGTTTTTGGCGGATATGTTGTTGGGGACGACTTGCAGATACGCGTGCCGGGCGCCTTGGCGGATGCCTTCGTTTAAAATGCGGATGCAGATGGAGCGGGCCAGATGCTGCCGGCGGTAAAAAGGATCCACATGGATGGCGTACAGTCCGATGTGGTCCCGATCCAGGATTCCCAGCCCGATGGCCACGATGCGGTCATCCCGGATGACGGTGGCGGCGATGGTGTCCTTGGGAATGGCCGCGTACATGGTGGGGACGATTTTGCGGTGGATGCGGCTGGTGGTTCCTTTTAGGGAAAATAAAGCGTCCAGCCATTCCCAGCTGATGTCCTTTTCCAGATCCACATGGGCGTCCGGCTCCATGGAAAAGCCAGCCAGATCCTGCACCTTCACTTCCGTGGGATGAGCGATCTGGTATCCCCGCCGGGCCAGCAGGCTGTCAAATGCGGTGTCTATAAGCGGCGTGATTTTGAAAATGCAGGGGGTGCCCCAATGGCTGTAAATGCTCTCGCAGTAAGGGATTTTTTCCTCCAGCGGAATGGCGGAAGCGCCAATCTGCTCTACGGAATTGGTGCGGTGGGTGTAAAAATGCGAAAAGCGCAACAGCCAGCCGTCGTAAATCTGCAGCTGGTGGGAAGGCCAAGCATTTAGCGACAGGTCTTCAATAGTTTTGATGTAAGACTGCATCGAAAGGGATCACCTCCAGGAAATATATTTGTTAATGATTATACATATAAAATGTCAGGAATACAAGCGATAGTTGAGCGGAAAGGATGTGTCATGAACCGGGATTTGACGACGGGAAATGTGGCGAAAACCATGGTTTTGTTTGCGGCGCCGATGATTGCGGGAAATCTGCTACAGCAGTTCTATAACATTGCGGATACTTTGATTGTGGGGAAATTTCTGGGGGCGGAGGCCATGGCCGCTGTGGGGACCGCTTACACCCTGATGACGTTCCTCACGTCTATATTGATCGGGTTGTGCATGGGAAGCGGGTCGGTGTTTTCGTTCTATTATGGAAAAAAAGATTTTGTGAAAATGCGCGGATGCGTGCGCGCGGCGTTTGTTCTGGTGGGCGGCGTGACCGTGCTGGTGGATGCGCTGGCTTTTATTTTCGTGAATCCCATACTGAGGCTTTTGCAGGTTCCGGAGGAGATCATGGGGCAGATGCGTCTGTATGTATTGATTATTTTCACAGGCATTTTCTTTATTTTCTTATATAATTATTTTGCGTATTTACTGCGTGCGTTGGGCAATTCAGTGGTTCCTCTGTATTTTCTGGGCGGTTCCTCTGTATTTAATGTGGCGTTGGATCTGCTGTTTGTGGCGGTTTTTCACTGGGGAATCGGCGGCGCCGCGGCGGCCACGGTTCTTTCCCAAATAATTTCGGGGGTGGGGATCGGCGTTTATACATGGAAAAAGGCGCCCCTTTTAAAAGAAGCCTGGCGGCGAAGGGACGAGGGAAAAGAGGAGCGGCGGGCCACCGTCCAGGAGATTGTGCGGTTTTCTCTGGCGGCTTCTGTGCAGCAGTCGGTGATGAATTTTGGGATTCTGATGGTTCAGGGGCTGGTGAACAGCTTTGGCGTGGCGGTTATGGCGGCGTTTACGGCGGCGGTGAAAATCGATTCCTTTGCCTATATGCCGGCCCAGGAATTTGGAAACGCGTTTTCTCTTTACATATCTCAGAATTACGGCGCAGGGGAGCGCAGCCGAGTGCGGCAGGGAGCCGTCCGGGCCATGGCCATTTCTATCACTTTTTGTCTGGCAGTGTCCGCGTTGGTCTTTGGATTTGCCAAGTATCTGATGCTGCTGTTCGTTTCGCCGTCGGAGACGGAGATTATTCGGATTGGCGTGGGATACTTACGGGTGGAAGGCGCTTTTTACTGTGGGATCGGAATTTTGTTTTTGCTGTATGCGTTTTACCGGGGAATCCAGAAGCCGGGGATGTCTCTGGCGCTGACGGTGATTTCTCTGGGAACGCGGGTTTTTCTGGCCTATCTGCTGGCGCCTGTGCCCGAAATCGGCGTGCTGGGGATCTGGTGGGCGATTCCGGTGGGATGGATTTTGGCGGACGCAGTTGGGATTTTCTATCTGGCGTTTAAGATAAGGACGGCGGAATAAAGAACTTGCAATATAGATGAATGTTGTATATAATAGGAAAAATAATCAAAAAAGGAGTTGTGTCAGCCATATGCGGTTGGAGAGGATAGGAAACGGGAAAGACAAAAGGGAGTTTGTAAAGCTGTATGAGACGGCTTTTCCCAGCCAGGAGCGAAAGCCTTTTGGCTTTATGGAGGAGCTGGTTCGGGCCGGGAAGATGGATATGCTGGCGATTCTGGACGGAGAACGGTTCGTAGGACTGGCGATTGTCCTTCTGGCCGGCAAGGCTGCGCTGCTGGATTACTTTGCCATTTCCTCATCGCTTAGAAACTGCGGTTACGGAGGCCAGGCGCTGGAATTGCTGCTGCGTCGTTACGGCGACAGGCGCATGATTCTGGAAATCGAGGCGCAAGACCCCCAGGCGGATAATGCGCTGGAACGTCAGAAGAGAAAGGCGTTCTATCTGCGCAACCATGTGAAGGAAACGGGGATTTACGCCCATGTTTACGGCACGGATTTTGAACTTTTGTCATCGGATGGAAAGCTGTCCTATGGAGAATATGTGCAGGCTTTGGAGGATTCCCTGGGTGCGGCCTGCGTAGAAAAACTGTGTCCTAGGCAGATTTTGAAAAAGTCAACGGCAGACGGGACAGGAGGGCGAGGCGAAAAATGATTGCGCATTTTAGTGTGAAAAAACCATATACCGTTGTGGTGGCGGTGGTATTGGTATTGATTTTGGGCAGCGTTTCTTTTACAAAGATGAATACGGATCTGCTTCCCAGCATGAATCTGCCCTATGCCATCGTGATGACTACATACCAGGGGGCCAGTCCGGAGACGGTGGAAATGATCGTGACAAAGCCCATCGAACAGTCCATGGCCACCGTGGCCAGCATTGAGAATGTCAGCTCTATTTCCCAGGAGAGCGTTTCACTGGTCATTCTGGAATTTGAGGAGACGGCCAATATGGATTCGGCCACCATCGAGATGCGTGAAAATTTAGATCAGATCAGTTCTTATTGGGACGATTCGGTGGGAAAATCCATTATCATGAAACTGAATCCGGATATGATGCCGGTGATGGTGGCGGCGGTGGAAATGGACGGGATGGAAGACGTCGAAGTGACGGATTTTGTGGCCAGCCATGTGGAACCGGAGCTGGAGAGCATTGCCGGCGTGGCGGGCGTTACGGCCACGGGCACGATTGAAGAAAACGTGGATGTGCTGATCCGGGAAGACAAGATAGACGCCATGAACCGGAAGGTGAAAGATGCGCTTTATGGGACTTTTTCCGAGAAGGAACAGGAGCTGACGGATGCCCAGAGCGAGCTGGACGCCAACCGGGAAGAGCTGGAGGCCGGGAAAAGCGAACTGGAAGCCGGGAAGCAGCAAGCGGCGGAACAGATCGGTCAGGGCGTGGCCCAGTTAAATGAGGCCCAGACCCAGCTGCTGGAAGGAAAGCGGGAACTGGAGAAAAACCAAAAACTTCTGGAGGAAAAACAGGCAGAGCTGGACGCCAGCCGGGAATCGCTGTATGCCAGTGAAGAGGAGGCAAAGAAAGGACTGGCGCAGCTGGAGCAAGCGCATTCCGCCTTAGAGCAGCTTCCCTCCGCCATCCGCGCTATGGAGGAGAAAAAGGCGGAACTGGAAGGGAAAATGGCTGAGGCGGACGCCGCTCTGACCCAGATCCAGGCGGCGCTTCAGATGGCCCCGGATAACCAGCAGCTAAAGGGACAGGAGGCAGAGCTTTCAAGCGGCCGGGAGCTGATGGAGAAGGGGATTCAGGAAATCGATGAAAAATTAGAGGAGTCGCAGACGGCTTTGGACGCGATTTTGAAAACTTTGGAGGCGGATTCCCCCCAGGAAGGGCTTCAGAAAGTCAAAGCGCAGATCAAGGAGGTGAAAAAAGGGCTTTCGCAGATTGCGGACGGCAAAGAAAAGCTGGAAGAGGGCCAGGCGCAGCTGGATGCGGGCAGGCAGCAGCTGCAGGCAGCCAAAGAGCAGATGGAGGCCGGACAGAGCGGTATCTCCGACGGCATTGCCCAGTTAAACGCGCAGCAGGTTTTGGCATCTGTGGAAATGAGCATTGCCCAGTCAAAGATCGATATGGGCGCGTCGCAGATGGAGTCTGCCCAGGCGCAGCTGGATGACGGGAAAGAGCAGCTTTCGGACGCCCGCAAAGAGGCGTTGGAGAAAAGCCGGCTGGATGGGATTATCACTGTGGACATGGTGAAAGGGATTCTGGCCGCCGAGAATTTTTCCATGCCTGCGGGATATGTGGGCGAGGACAGCGAAAAATATCTGGTGCGTGTGGGGGATAAGCTGCAGGATGTGAAAAGCCTTCAGGATTTGGTGATCTTGGATATGGATCTGGATGACTTAGAGCCCATTTGCCTGTCGGAAGTGGCGGAAGTGGCCGTCCGCAACAACTCCAGTGAGGTTTACGCCAACTTAAACGGAAATTCGGGGGTGATGCTCTCCATTGAGAAACAGACCGGCTATTCCACCGGAGACGTGACGGATCGGATACTGGAGCGGTTTGAGGAACTCAAAAGTTCCTACGATCAGCTGGGCGTGTCTGTGCTGATGGACCAGGGAATTTATATTGATCTGGTGGTAAACTCTGTGCTGCAGAATATGGTGTTCGGAGCCGTGCTGGCTGTTTTGATTCTGCTTTTGTTCCTGCGGGACGTTCGCCCCACGTTTGTGATCGCCTGCTCCATACCGATCAGTGTGGTGACTGCGCTGACCCTAATGTATTTCAGCGGCGTGACCCTGAATGTTATTTCCTTATCCGGGCTGGCTCTGGGCGTCGGGATGCTGGTGGATAATTCCATCGTGGTGATTGAGAACATTTACCGGATGCGCGGCGAAGGCGTGCCGGCGAAAAAAGCCGCAGTGGCCGGCGCTTCCCAGGTGGCCGGCGCGATTACAGCGTCTACGCTGACCACTGTCTGCGTCTTTGCGCCGATTGTTTTTACGGAAGGGCTGACCCGTCAGCTGTTTGTGGATATGGGACTGACTATTGCATATTCACTGCTGGCAAGTCTGGCGGTGGCCCTTACGCTGGTGCCCATGATGTCTGCAGGGCTTCTGCGAAAAGTTCAGGCGCGTCCGGCAAAAATTTTGACAAAGATCCAGGGAGCTTATGCAAAGACGCTGCGTTTCTCGCTGCGGTTTAAATATATCGTGCTGCTGCTGGGCGTGGCGGCGCTGGCGCTGAGCGCGATGGCTTCTTTTTCCCTCGGAACGGCATTTATGCCGGAGATGGAGAGCACGCAGGTGAGCGTGACAGTAAGTGTGGAGCGGGAGCAAAATTTTCAGGATTTAACAAAAGCGGCGGATCAGGTAATCGCCAGTCTGGAAGATATTTCGGACATTGAGTCCATTGGCGCTATGGCGGGGGGCGGCATGATGTCCGCGATGATGGGCCAAGGCGCGCAGGATTCTGTGTCTATGTATCTGGTGTTGAAGGAGGACCGGCAGTGGGGAAATGAGAAGCTGGAGCGGGAAATCCGCAAGAGGACCAAGTCCATTGATTGTCAGGTGGATGTGGAGACTTCCAGCATGGATATGAGCGCACTGGGCAGCAGCGGCATTCAGGCGCAGATTTTCGGCCAGGATCTGGATAAACTGCAGGAATTGGCGGCGAAGATAGCGGCTATAATCGAGGAAGTGCCTGGAACCATCCATGTTTCCGACGGTATGGAGGAAACGGACCGTGAGCTGCGGGTGATGGTGGATAAGGGAAAAGCCATGGGGCACAGCCTGACTGTGGCGCAGGTGTTCCAGGAGGTCCAGAAACGGCTGGCGGAAGCGTCCTCCGCCACCACGTTGTCCACACAAGAGAAGGACTACCAGGTTTATGTAAAAGCGGATACGGATGAGAATTTTACAAAGGCGGATCTGGAAAATATGCGGCTGGAATATACAGACGGCCAGGGCGAGAAAAAGGAAGTGCGTTTAAAGGAAATTGCTTCTTTTGAGGAGGCGGTGACCCCACAGTCCATTCACAGGGACGCACAGGCGCGGTATGTTTCCGTGACTGCGGAGCTGGAGACGGGATATAATATTGGTCTGGTCAGCGTGGACGTGGAGGAGGCGTTAAAAGACTTTGAGCTTCCCAAGGGCTATGACCTGAAAATGCAGGGAGAAAATGAAACCATAGAAGATGCCATGGGGCAGCTTGTGCTGATGCTGGCGCTGGCAGTAATATTCATGTATCTGATTATGGTGGCCCAGTTCCAATCCCTTTTGTCGCCGTTTATCGTTATGTTCACCATTCCGCTGGCGTTTACCGGAGGCTTTTTGGCCCTGTATCTGACGGGAAATGAGGTCAGCGTGATCGCTATGATCGGATTCGTGATGCTGTCGGGAATCATCGTCAATAATGGAATTGTGTTGGTGGATTATATGAATCAGCTTCGCCGGGAAGGCATGGAAAAGGCCGAAGCCATTGTGCAGGCCGGGAAATCCAGGCTGCGTCCGGTGGTTATGACTGCGCTGACCACGATCCTGGGGCTTTCCACCATGGCGATGGGGATGGGGATGGGCGCGGACATGGTGCAGCCCATGGCCATCGTCACCATCGGCGGCCTTTTGTACGGCACGCTTCTGACGCTGTACATTGTGCCCTGCATTTACGATATTTTGAACCGCAAAAAATATCAGAAAGATGAAGCGCGTCTGGAAGAAGAATAGAGTGCGCAAAAAAGCGCACTCCCAGGCAATCTTCCGATCTGTTATTTTTCAATATGGCAAAATTCAGCCACTCGGCGTTTGGCGAACGCTGTGTCAATGGGAGCGGGGAGTATATCGACGGCTCCTCTTTGGATGGCGACGGAATACTGCCGGATATTCCCTTCTTTACAAATAGCGATGAATGGGATGTTTTGCAGCCAGTCCATCTGCAGCATCTGTTCAATTAAGGCGCTTTCGTTTTCGGATTCTGTGGAGAGGTCTATATAAATAAGATGCACTTTGCCCGTAAAGTCTTCTTTAAAGTAATTCGCCTCCTTTGGGGAACGAATCGCCAGCAGACGGGTGTTTTCGCTGATCATGTCGATGGCGCTGCGCACTTCCCGGCTTTTGCTCAGCAGGAGAGTGGCAAAAGATTCTTTGTCGAAACACTTCGGAGTTTTTTCAACGCCGTATTCCGCGTATTGGCCTTTGCCGTTGCGTTTGGCGTTGTAAAGGGCCTGATCGGCCTGTTTGAACAGCTCTTCGTATGTGTAAGGGCGTTTTTCGGATATGGCCAGGCCGATGCTGACGGATATGTTGGCCGGGGGTGTGGCGTCGGAGGTGTATTTTAACAGCTTTGAAAAATTACTGGCTTTCTTTCTTGCCAGATCCGCGGAGGGAAGATCCTGCATAAAGACCAGAAATTCGTCGCCGCCGATTCTGCCCACCACATCAGTTTTCCGGAAGTGCTCGGACAACAGTTTGGCAATCATACAAATAATGCGGTCGCCGGCCAGATGGCCCTGTACGTCGTTGACCTGCTTGAAGTCGTCAATGTCCACCACCAGCATGGCGCAAAGGGTGTGGTTGTCGGTTAGCATATTGGATATAAGATGCTGTGCAGTGACTTTGTTATGCAGACCGGTCATAAGGTCCAGTTCCGCCTTTACGCGTAGGTTCTCCCGCTCCCGCACTACCTCCTCCACCTGGCGCGTGGAGAGGACATTGTTGATGCGGTACCGAATAATGTCTTCCATGAAAGGCTTCGTGATATAGTCGGTGGCGCCCAGGCGGAACGTCTCCATCTGTGTTTTTGTGTCATCATT
>CAOJVE010000083.1 GCA_948444865.1 uncultured Lachnospiraceae bacterium | reverse complement strand
AGGAGGCCCCCAGCTCCAGCGACATAGGAAACAGCATGATCAGGGCCAGCATCCCTTTGGCATAGGGCATTTTCTTCACGGCGAAATAACCGCACGCCGCGTAGAATGCCAGCGCAAAAAACCGGGTCACGGTCAAAAGGGCCGCTCCCCCCAGATGCAAAAACCGGGACAATAAGATCCCCGCGATCTGCGGCACATAGGCCAGCGGCCAGACTCCCTTTAACGTCCGGGAGCCGAAGGCGGTCTTTTTTCCGCTTTTCGCACTGGAAAAAAAATCATCCCAGAACAGCTGATAACTGTAGGCGGTGGGGTCTTTCTGCGCCTCGTTGTATGTCATGTCCTCCAGCCGCACCCAGGCGTAGCCGTTCTCGTCGGCGCCCTCCTTTAGCAAAATCTTATTGGCATAGCTATAGGCCGTGGCGAAATGGGCCGGCTCGTCCGGCGCCGAATGGGGCGGCATCACGAATATGTAGACCGTCCCCAGAAGCAAAATCAGGCAGAACGCCGCCCGCTCCAGCGGGATTTCCCGCTTCTTTCGCCATGTCTGCGTCACATAGAGGCAGGCTGCCCCGTACAAAACCGCCGAGCATGCCGCCAGAAACACAAAAGCAAATTTAACATTAGCGTAATCCGAACCATAGACTTCCAGCGCCAGATCCGTGGACGCTTCCCCCTGATCCGTCAGCGCGCCCGCCCGGTACAGATCCTTTTCGGTCCGGTACAGAGAAAAGCTGTTTCCCGGCGTTCCGTCCGGCGCGCGCACTTTAAGCAGGAAGCTTTCCCCATCGCCGTCAATCTGCACCGGCGCCGCCAAATCAAACCGGTGGGGCTGGTTGTCCAGAATCTCCGCCCCCTGAAGCGTCCATCTGCCCAAAAGCCGCTGGTCTTCCTTCTGGTAAAGCTCCGCCTGCGCCCTGGCCAGACAAGTTTTCCCATAGGTGGCGAACTCCAGCGAAAAGCCGGTAAACATCCCTTTCTCCAGCCGGAAATCCTGGGTCAGCTCCCGTCCTTTTAACAGCTCTTTTGAGAGCTGCCGCACTCCCGAAATCCGCAGCAGCGCGCCCGGACGCTCCTGGAGGCTTATCTTATACTGCCGGTATGTCAAAAACATATTTAAGACGAGCGCCAGCCCCAGCAGCAGCGCGCCAGCCCAAAAAAGCGTCCGCCTGCCGGACGCCGCTTTCTTTTTCTCTTCCAAAATTCTGCCCTCCGCCCCATTCTTTTTGTGTACAAACACCGGGACAACGCCATTCTTATAGCTTTGCCCCGGTGTTTTATATCACTTTATTTTCCCGCCAGCTGCTCTTTGAGGAAATCTTTTGCCTGCGCAATGGCCTCCGGCACCTTTGCGGGATCTTTTCCGCCGGCTTGGGCCATGTTGGGACGACCGCCTCCGCCGCCGCCTACGATTTTCGCCAGGGATTTCACCATATTCCCGGCGTGGGCGCCGGCCTTTACAGCCTCTGGGGTCGCCATGGCCAGCAGGTTCACTTTGCCGTCAGAAGCCGACGCCAGCACAACCACGCCCTCGCTCAGCTTGCCTTTAAGCTGATCGCCCAGATCCATCAGACCGCTGCGGTCCACGTTTTCCACGAAAGCCGCCAGAAGCTTCACGCCGCAGACTTCCGTCACCTGGTCCATCACGTCGCCCAGGGAATTCTGCGCCAGCTGGCTCTTTAGAGATTCATTCTCGCTTTGCAGCGCTTTTAAGCTGTCCATCAGGCGCTCCAGTCGGTCCTGAAGATCCGCTGGAGAGGATTTCACCGTCCGCGCCGCCTGGTTAAGCTGCTCTTCTATGTCCTGGTAATAAGCCAGCACATGGCTTCCCGTCAGCGCCTCGATCCGGCGCACGCCGGCGGAGATGCCCGCCTCGGAGATGATTTTAAATAACATAATCTCGCCTGTGTTTTTCACATGGGTGCCGCCGCACAGTTCCTTGGAAAATTCTCCCATGGACACCACCCGGACTTCCTGGCCGTATTTCTCGTCGAACAGGGCCATGGCGCCGGATTTTTTCGCCGATTCAATGTCCATAATGTCTGTTTCCACCAGAAGAGCTTCCTGAATCTGCTCATTGACCAGCTCTTCTGTTTTCGCCAGCTCTTCGGGCGTCATGGCCTGGAAATGGGCGAAGTCGAAACGCAGCCGGCCGGGAGCCACCAGGGAACCTTTCTGCTCCACATGGGAGCCCAATACCATTTTCAGAGCCTTATGAAGCAAATGGGTGGCGCTGTGGTTGCGGGCCGTATCCTGCCGATCCGCTGTATTTACCTCCAGACGCGCCGTTTCCCCTTGGCGGAGCAAACCGGAAACCACCTGGCCCACATGGCCGTATTTGCCGCCTCTCAACTTGATTGTTCCGGTCACCTGAAATTCTCCGTCTTTGGTGCGGATGATTCCGCCGTCCCCTTCCTGGCCGCCCATGGTGGCGTAGAAAGGCGTCTGATCTACGAAAACCGTTCCGGGCTGGCCTTCGGACAGACCCTCCACGATTTCGTCTGTGGAAGTCAGAACCGTGATGGGAGACTCGTAGGACAGATGGTCGTATCCCACAAATTCCGTGGTCACCGACGGATCGATTTCGTCGTAAACGGTGGCGTCCGCGCCCATATAATTGGTGGTTTCATGGGCCTGCTGCGCTTTCTTTCTCTGTTCGTCCATGGAAGCCTGGAAGCCCTCCTCGTCGATCTGATAGCCCTTTTCCTCCAGGATTTCCCTGGTCAGATCCAGCGGGAACCCGTAGGTGTCGTAGAGCCGGAAAGCGTCCGCGCCCGCCAGAATCTTCGTCTGGGCCTGTTTCATCTTCTCTTCCAGATCGCTTAAGATGCGAAGGCCCTGGTCGATGGTCTTGTTAAACTGATTCTCCTCCTGGGTCAGCACATGGAAGATAAACTCTTTTTTCTCCTCCAGCTCCGGATAGCCGTCTTTGGAACCCTCGATCACCGTGGCGCTGAGCTTGGCCAGGAAAGTCCCCTCCACGCCCAGCAGCCTGCCGTGACGGGCCGCCCGGCGAATGAGACGGCGCAGCACATAGCCCCGGCCTTCGTTGGCGGGCATGACGCCGTCGGAAATCAAAAATGTAGCCGAGCGGATGTGGTCCGTAATCAGACGGATGGAAACGTCATCCTCTTCTTTTACCTTATAGGGATGGCCAGTGATCTCCGACACCTTTTCCCGCAGGGCCCGCACCGTATCCACGTCAAAAATGGAATCCACGCCCTGGACCGCCACTGCCAGACGCTCCAGGCCCATGCCGGTGTCGATGTTCTTGTGCTCCAGCTCCGTGTAATTGCCTTCCCCGTCGTTGTCAAACTGGGTGAACACGTCGTTCCACACTTCCATGTAACGGTCGCAGTCGCAGCCCACCGTACAGCCAGGCTTTTTGCAGCCGTACTCCTCGCCCCGGTCATAATACACTTCCGAGCAGGGTCCGCAGGGTCCGGCGCCGTGCTCCCAGAAGTTGTCCTCCTTGCCAAAACGGAAAATCCGCTCCGGCGCGATGCCGATTTGTTTTTCCCAAATCTCAAAAGCTTCGTCGTCGTCCTGGTACACAGACGGATACAGACGGTCCGCGTCAAGCCCCACCACATCCGTCAAAAACTCCCAGGTCCAGGCGATGGCTTCTTTCTTAAAATAATCCCCGAAGGAGAAATTCCCCAGCATCTCGAAAAATGTGCCGTGCCGCGCGGTCTTTCCCACGTTCTCAATGTCCCCGGTGCGGATACATTTCTGACAGGTGGTCACCCGGTTCCTGGGGGGAATCTCCATGCCTGTAAAATATGGTTTTAAGGGAGCCATGCCGGAATTAATTAGCAGCAGGCTCTTATCGTTCTGGGGTACCAGGGAAAAACTTTTCATGGCCAGATGTCCCTTGCTCTCAAAAAAGTCAAGAAACATCTGGCGCAGTTGGTTCACTCCGTATTTTTTCAACTGTCTGCCTCCTATTATCTATTTCACAATGATTTTTCTGAATTTCTTCTTTCCACGCTTCAGCACCAGACCGTCCTGGGGAATAGACGCGCGTTCCACCTGATGGCGGATGTCCGTAATCTTCTCGCCGTCAATGGAAACGCCGCCCTGCTCGATGGCTCTTCTGGCCTCGGAACGGGAGGGAACAAGCTCGGCCTTACACAGCATGGTGATTAAATCCACCTTGCCCTCCGTAAAATCCTCCTCTGAAAGCTCCGTGGTGGGCATGTCCTGGGCGTTTCCGCTGCCGAATAAGCTACGGGCGCCTTCCTGGGCCTTTTTCGCCTCTTCCTCGCCGTGAACCAGGCTTGTCAGCTCATACGCCAGGATTTCCTTGGCCTTATTTAACTGGCTGCCCTCCCAGCTTTCCATCTCGCGCACTTCTTCCAGCGGAAGGAACGTCAGCATGCGGATGCATTTTAACACGTCCGCGTCGCCTACATTTCTCCAATACTGGTAGAAATCAAAGGGCGAAGTCTTGTCGGGGTCCAGCCACACCGCGCCGGACTGGGTTTTCCCCATCTTCTTGCCCTCGCTGTTTAATAGCAGCGTGATGGTCATGGCGTAGGCATTCTCCCCCAGCTTGCGGCGAATCAGCTCTGTGCCGCCCAGCATGTTGCTCCACTGGTCGTCGCCGCCGAACTGCATGTTGCAGCCGTATTTCTGATACAGTGCATAGAAATCATAGCTCTGCATAATCATATAGTTAAATTCCAGGAAGCTTAAGCCCTTTTCCATGCGCTGCTTGTAGCATTCCGCCCGCAGCATCCAGTTCACGCTAAAATGCGGGCCGACTTCCCGGAGCACGTCCACGTAATTCAGGTCCATCAGCCAGTCCGCGTTGTTGACCATCAAAGCCTTTCCGTCTGAGAAATCAATGAAACGGCTCATCTGCTTTTTGAAGCATTCACAGTTGTGGGCGATGGTCTCCGGCGTCATCATCTGGCGCATGTCGGTCCGGCCGGAAGGGTCCCCGATCATGCCGGTGCCGCCGCCTAAGAGGGCGATGGGCTTATTGCCCGCCATCTGCAGCCGCTTCATCAGACACAAGGCCATAAAATGTCCCACATGCAGGCTGTCCGCAGTGGGGTCAAATCCTATATAAAATACTGCTTTCCCATGGTTGATCAGCTCTTTGATTTCTTCTTCGTCCGTCACCTGCGCGATCAGTCCCCTGGCCTGCAGCTCTTCGTACACAGTCATGTGTTTTCCTCCTTGCACGCTTCCTATAACCTATGAATATCCCATTTTATGCTATCTGGTATTTTTAAAGTATACAAACCGCTTATTTCTTTGTCAAGTCTTTGGCCGGGGAAATTTAAGGATTCAGGCAGGATTCCCCGGCTTTATGCCTTCACTTTAATTCTGCGCCTTGGAAAACTGGGATAAGTATGGTATAATTTCACCGACATAACACTGAATGAAGAAATCCAACCAGAAAGGAATGACGCAATATGGAACATTACTACCAGCCAGACATCGAATGCGCGTCCCGGGAGCAGATCCAGGCGTGGCAGGACGAGAGACTGGTCAAGACAGTAAAACGAGTTTATGAAAATGTGGAATTTTACAGAAAAAGAATGGACGAAAAAGGGATAAAGCCACAGGACATCCAGTCCACGAAGGACCTGCACAAGCTTCCCTTTTTGACAAAGGACGATCTGCGCGACGCTTATCCATACGGCCTTCTGGCAGAACCGCTTGAAAACTGCGTGCGGATTCAGTCCACCAGCGGCACCACAGGCCGCCGCGTGGTCGCTTTTTACACCCAGCATGACATCGATCTCTGGGACGAATGCTGCGCCCGCGCCATCGCCGCCGCCGGCGGAACCAATGAGGACGTGGTGCATGTCAGCTACGGCTACGGTCTTTTCACCGGCGGCCCCGGCTTAAACGGCGGCTCCCACAAGATCGGCTCCCTGACCTTGCCCATGTCCTCGGGAAACACCGAGCGGCAGATTCAGTTCATGTGCGATATGGGTTCCACCATTTTGTGCTGCACGCCTTCCTACGCCGCCTACCTGGCCGAGTCCATCCACGAACGGGGACTGCAGGATCAGATTAAACTAAAAGCCGGCATCTTCGGCGCCGAGGCCTGGACCGAAGAAATGCGCCGCGACATCGAGGAAAAACTGGGCATCAAAGCCTTCGACATCTACGGCCTGACGGAAATCTCCGGCCCTGGCGTATCCTTTGAGTGCAGCTCTCAGACCGGCATGCACATCAACGAAGACCATTTTATCGCCGAAGTCATCAACCCGGAAACCGGCGAGGTTCTCCTTGACGGCGAAAAGGGCGAGCTGGTCTTCACCTGCATCACCAAGGAAGCGTTCCCGCTGATCCGCTACCGCACCCGGGATATCTGCATCCTAAGCCACGAGAAATGCGCCTGCGGCCGCACCCATGTGAAAATGACCAAGCCGCTTGGCAGAAGCGACGATATGCTGATCGTCAAAGGCGTAAATGTATTCCCGTCCCAGATTGAAACCGTTCTTCTGAACCAGGGATACCCGGCCAACTACCAGATTATCGTCAGCCGCGAGAACAACAGCGACGCCATCGAAGTGCAGGTGGAAATGACCCAGGAAATGTTCTCGGATAACGCGGCGGTTGTCACCGAGAGAGAGAAGAAATTAGTGGATGCGTTGAAAGCAATGCTGGGCATTTACGTGAAAGTGACTCTGGTAAATCCAAAGACCATCGCCCGCAGCGAAGGAAAAGCGGTCCGCGTCATTGACCAGCGAAATTTGTATCAGGGATAATCCATCGAACAGGAGGAAATTATGACGGTAAAACAGATTTCTGTATTTGTAGAAAATAAGGCCGGAAAGATGGCCGAACTCACCGATTATCTGCAGCAGCATCAGATCGACATGCGCGCCCTGTCCATCGCGGAAACCAAGGACTTCGGCATCGTGCGGATGATCGTGGACGACCCTTATAAAACGTCCTGCATCTTAAAAGAATCCGGCTACGTATCTTCCATCACGCCGGCGCTGGCCGTAGAAATACCGGACGAGCCGGGAAGCCTGGCCCGGATCTTAAAGATCCTGGGCGACGGCGGCGTAAACCTGGACTATATGTACGCCTTTTTGACCCGCAAAAAATCCACCGCTTACATGGTTCTGCGGGTGGCGGACAATGAAAAGGCCCTGGAAATCCTTGGAAAACAGGGCGTCCACGCCATCTCCCAGGACGAAATCTCCGAATTATAAAAACGAAAAGCCGCCAGTTTAATCGCTGGCGGTTTTCCAGACTCCGGTTTCTTCAAACTCCCGGGCGGCCTGCCGGGCGCCCTCGGCGATCTTCTCCCCGTACCCGGTCATTTCCAGCAGGCGAATGGCGTTTCTGGAAGACGCCCTTCCCTTTTTCAGCCTGTAAGAAAAGAGCACATCCTTTCCCCGGACTTCCTCCCCGAAATGATAGTTGACGTACAGATTTTCCAAAATATACGTCAGCTCTATGTCGTGGGTGGCCGCGAAGCAAAAGACATTTTCCCGGCGCAGGGATTGAAGAATCCTGGAGGACGCCGCGATCCGCTCGATGGTGTTGGTGCCCCGCAGAACTTCGTCCACCATGCAAAGCAAAAAGCCCTCCTGCCCGGCCGCGTCCAGAATCCTCTTTAGGGAGCGGATCTCTGCCATGAAATAGCTCTCGCCCCTTGCCAGATTATCGGAGAGAGCCATGGAGGTGAGAATCCGGCACATGGGCGCCCGGTAAGACGCGGCGGCGCAGGTGGCGATGGTCTGGGCCAGAATCCCGTTCATGGCCACATTCCTAAGAAACGTGGATTTCCCAGAGGCGTTGGAGCCCGTGACCAGCATGCCCCCTTCCAGACAGAAATCATTGGCCACCGGATGCGCCACCAGCGGATGATAAAGCCCTTCGGCCTGGATCTGCATTTTGCCGTGAAACGCCGGACGGCTCCAGACCGGCAGCATTTCCCGAAAAGACGCGGCGGCAATGGCGCAGTCCAGCTCCCCTAAGACTTCCAGCATCCGCTCTGCGTCCTTTCCGTGGCGGTGAATTTCCCGCAGCATCCGGTTATAGCAGATGAGATCCACATGAAAAATCATCCGAATGAGATCCGCCAAAACGGCTTCCAGTCCGCCGGAGACGTTGTCTTTGCCGGAAACCCAGTACGAGCCTTTCTTAAAATCCTGCAGATTCTCATTGGCCTGGCGAAGAGACGCCGCATAAGACGCCAGCGCATCCCAGGCAAGCCTTTCCAGCAGCCGCCCGGCCGCCATCATCCGCTTTACGCTCTGAAAAAGGCTCAGGCGCTCCTGGACCTGCCTGCGGTCGCCGCCGCCGTAATAGTCGGCGATATTTACGCAGTCCACCGCCAGAAACAGGAAAAATCCGCACACCGGCTGCGCCAGCATGAAGAAAAGGCTGCCGACGGCGGCGGCGCACAGCGCGTAATGTTTTTTTTGGCCGATGGGCTTTGCCTCTTTTACCGCCTGCAGCCTTTCGCCTATGGAACGCTGCGCCAAAACCGGCGAGGCTTTGGGAACTTGGGCGAGAATTAGCTGCACGGCCTGGCGCATTTTTTCATTTTCCCCAAACAGGCCAATCAGCCGGTCCCGCTCCCACAGCGGCGCTTCCTCAAGCTTCGGCGTCCGCAGAAGATACAGCAGATATTCTTCCCCCGGCGCGGAAACCGTATAGTTCATCCGCAGAAACACCCGGTCCATGCCCAGATCCTTCCAGGTAATCTCATCTATAAAAAAGGGCTCCCCGGCGCTTTTGTATTTCCCGTAGGCCGCCAGGCGTTCGATATGTTCCCGGGAATAAGACCCGTCCGGCGCCTTTCCCCAGCTTTCGCCCATGCGGCGCAGAAATTCCTCTTTATTATTGCGGTTGCTGCGCAAAATCATGACCGCCAGCAGCGCCATCACGCCGAGGATGCACAGAACCAGAATCCAAAATTCCTTCAAATGATTTTCCTCCTAAAAAAACTGCCTCCAGGCTGGAAGCAGTTTTATCATAACCCATTATTTCCAATATGTAAAGAAAGTTTGTCCTTTGTAAGTGAACGCCCCGGAACGGCTGGTCAGGCCGGAAGCCGCGTAAGCGGAAGGCGTCATGAAGAACAGACAGTCAAAGTCACTCTTATTGTTGGACTTGGCCAACACGTTCGTGAGATATTTGGCGCGTTTGGTCTTATTTTTCTTGTAGGCGTTGTACATGGCGTACGCCCGGTTCACCGCCTTTTCCGCCGTCTCATACCCGGTTACGTTGGTGTTGTTCAGCCTCCTTTGCAGCGCGCCGTCCCAGACCACGGAGAACTGGCCTTTCTGGTAAATGACGAAGCGCACGGACGGCGGGAAATTATACTGGGGCGCCAGCGTCCGGTTCAGAATGACCATGGCCGTAGCCGTCATGCCCTGCAGGCCCTGGTTGCCCGCCTCGCAGTACACCGTGGCCGTCAGCAGATCCTTGTCGCTTAGCTTTCCGTTGGCCACGCCCGGGTGCTTGGCGTATTCTTTTTGCAGCGTGTAAATCTTCTTGTTGGTGTCGATGGCACGCACGTTTCCGCTGGAATCATATGTAAAGCTCTGGGTCTCCGTGGCCACGCCGTCCTTGTCGAAGGACCAGGTTTTGCCCCCGATGGTCAGAGTCTCGTTTACCGCCATGACGCCGCTGGACTTAAAATAATAACGGTTGTCGTTTAAGGTCAGCCAGCCGGTCTTTCGCTTTCCGTTCCCCTGGTAGTAGTAATATTTGCCGCCAATCTTTTTCCAGGAGGAAGTAAGCATTGCCCCGTTGGACTCAAAATAATACCAGACCCCGGAGATCTTAAAGCTTCCGGATCTGCGGCAGCCGATGGGATAGCTGACTCCGTTTTCCACCGTGTCCGTTGGGTTGAGATAGTAGGTCTTCTTTCCCACTTTCTGAAGGCCGGTGAGCATGACCCCGTCGCTGCCCATCCGGTATTTCTTTCCCTTGGAAGTCTTCCACTTATTGACCAGGGCCTTTCCGTCCTCGCCCATGAAATACCATTTCTTCTTATGGTTCACCCACTGGTTAGCAACCATGGCGCCGCTTGCGTCAAAATAATAATAATTCTTGGATATTTTGCGCAATTTCGTGAGCATGTAGGTTGTCTTTCTGGACAGGAAATAGCGTTTTCCCTTCCAGTCCACCCACCCGGTCTTTTTTGCGCCGTTCTCGTAAAAAACCCAGTATTTTCCTTCTTGTTTCCACCCTGTATATTTGGATGCAGCCGCTGCCTCCATTGGCTGTGCAGCCGCGCAGGCAAAGGGCAGCATAAGCACAAACAACAGTAAAAACAGGCATCCTTTTTTTCTCGTTTTTTTCATCGATCCTCCTACCTTTCCGACGATTCCCAGACTCTTTGTCTGCCGGAGGCCCTCCTGCATAAATAGCCCGCAGGGGCGTCCCCCACATCCAGTTTCCTGTCTATTTGTTAAGTATATATTAAATTTATATGAATGTCAAGATGTGTGGACGCTGGAAAATGTATCAAAAAAGATAAGAATATATTAAATAATGAAACAAACTAATCCGCCCTTGCTGTCGTTGACGATTTTTTGCATCGATTCCTGGAGCTTGCCCTGGCTCTCCTCCCCGATCACCGCGATCTTAGAGCGGATGCCGTCCTCCACCAGCTGTTCGATGGATTTTCCGAAGATATTCGTCTCCCAGATGGTTTCGCCCCGCTGCTCTCCTTCCTTGATATAGGCGATCAGGTCTTCGGCCTGCTCTTTGGTGCCCACGATGGGCGCGATCTCCGTCTCTATATTCGCTTTGATCATGTGGATGGACGGACTCTGGGATTTGATTTTCACCCCGTATTTATTTCCCTGCTTGATCACCTCCGGCTCATCCAGCTCGATGTCTCCCCGCTCCGGCGTCACCACCCCGTAGCCGCAGCCCCGGACCGCCTCCAGCGCCGACTGGACTTTCACATATTCTTCCTTCATCCGGGCAAATTCGCGGATCATGTGGATCAGCTCGTATTCGCTGCCCATGGAGATGCCCGTCATCTCGGAGAGCATTTCGTAATAATACTGCTCCCGCACATGGATCTGCACCCGAATTACGCCGGTGGCCAGATCCATCCGCTCCAGCGTCACCCGCTCCACGTAAGGCCCTTCCAGTTCCAAGCTGCACTCTGTGAAATCCCGGATGCTTTTCCAGCCGGCGGTCATCTGCCGGATCTGCTCCAGAAGGTTTACTTTCAGCGGATTTTGCAGCGGGAGAATCTCCACCCATTTGGGGATGTAAAACTGTATCTGCCCTAAGGGAAATTCATACAGCGCTTTTTCCAAAATCACGCTTACGTCCTCCCGGCGCAGCTGCTCACAGTTGACGGACAGGGCCGACACATGGTATTTTTCCTGGATTTCCTTCACGGCCGCCGCCGCGTCCTCCCCATAAGGCTTCTGGGAATTCACGATGACCACGAAGGGTTTTCCCTGATTCTCCAGCTCCCGGATGGTCTTCTCCTCCGCCTTGCGGAAATTATCCCGGGGCAGCTCTCCGAATGTGCCGTCGCAGGTCATTACGATGCCGATGGTTGCGTGTTCCTCAATGACTTTTCTGGTCCCCACCTCGGCCGCCTGGTGAAAGGGGATTTCGTGCTCAAACCAGGGTGTCTTTACCATGCGCTCCTTCCCCTCTTCCATGTTCCCAATGGCTTCCGGAATCAGATAACCCACGCAGTCAATGAGGCGCAGCCGCACCTGAATGTCTTCCCCCAGGGACATATTGATCGCTTCTTTGGGTATGAACTTTGGCTCCACCGTGGTGATCAGCTTCCCGGACCCGCTTAAGGGCAGCTCATCGCGCACCTGGGACTGGCGCAGCTGGGACAGGGCCGGCAGGGCCACCAGCTCCATGAAACGGCGGATGAATGTGGACTTCCCGCTGCGCACCGGGCCGACCACGCCTATGTAGATTTCCCCGTTGGTACGGGCCTGTATATCTTTATATACCTGAAAATTAACCATATAAAACTCCTTTTTCCCCGTTGGCAGTATCATTAATATATATGAAGGAAAGAAGAAGTCCATGACAAATGAAAGCGCTATTTTTACGCGCAAAAAAACAGCGTCCTCGTCCTGGTAAGATAAGGCGCTGTTTTTTGCTTTACTGACTGCCCATAAATTAAAAAAATATTATTATTTTAATTATACCCAAAAACTCTTATATATTGCGCTCCCGACAATTTCGCGGCTTTAATCCCCGACTCTGAATCTTCAAAAATAATA
>CAOJVE010000082.1 GCA_948444865.1 uncultured Lachnospiraceae bacterium | reverse complement strand
GCTCAAAACCGTTTTGAATTCGCTCCGTATTTGTTTATTTTGCCCAAACTCTGGTTATTGAAATGGGCGTTTCGCAATTACCTATAATGCATTTTACGGGGAAAGGAGGCGCGCCATGGCCCTGGCACAGGAAAAAGAAGCGCCTAAACAGTATACCATAGAGGACATCTACGCCCTTGGCGACGGAAAAAGGGCGGAGCTTTTGGACGGACGGATTTACTTTATGGCGCCGCCGTCGGTGCGGCATCAGGAAATCTCCGCCTATCTGCACAACGAGATCTATAATTATATAAAGTCCAAGAAAGGAAAATGCCGGGCCTATGCCGCGCCCTTTGCGGTCTTTCTGGAAAAGGACGGCAGGACTTATGTAGAGCCGGATCTCTCAGTCATCTGCGATCTGAATAAACTGGACGACAAAGGCTGTCATGGCGCGCCGGACTGGGTGATCGAGATCGTCTCGCCGGCCAGCCGGACCATGGATTATTATCGCAAGCTTATCCGCTACAGCGCCGCCGGGGTGCGGGAATACTGGATCGTGGACCCGGAAAAGGAGCGCACAATGGTCTATAATTTTGAAAAAGAAATGACCGGTGAGTATCCGTTTTCAGAGCCGGCGCCGGCGGGCATTTACGAAGATTTGACCATTCAATTGGATGAAATATAAGAATTTCTTTTATTTTTCCATCTTTTTTGGTATAATAACAAAGAATTAAATGGACCTTTAGTTTAGGAGGAACCGATTATGGCAGAAAAAAGAAATACCTACAAAATACATGAAAACAGTGACAATGGAGATGTGCAGATTGCGGACAGCGTAGTCGCCATTATTGCGGGCCTGGCGGCCACGGAAGTGAAAGGCGTTGTGTCCATGGCGGGAAACATTACCAATGAGCTGGTTGCCAGGCTGGGGATGAAGAATTTATCCAAAGGCGTGAAAGTGGATGTGCTGGAGGGCGTGGTCACGGTGGCTCTGAACTTAAACATCGAGTACGGATACAATATATACGAAACCAGCAAAACAGTGCAGGAGAAGGTGAAATCTGCCATTGAGAACATGACCGGCTTAAGCGTGGCGGATGTGAACATCCGAATTGCGGGCGTGGTGATGGAGCCAAAAGAAGGATAAAGAGCCGGACAGGAGGAACGCATGGGGAGAAGAGGGTTAAGAGAGCAGATATTCAAACTCCTTTTTATGAGCGAGTTTCATCCCAAAGAAGAATTGGAGGAGCAGGTGAGCCTCTATCTGGGAGAGTCAGAATCGCTTCAGGAGGCGGACGCGGAATATGTGCGGAAGAAATATGCGTCCGTGCGGGAGAAGACCGAGGAGATTGACGCGCTTTTAAATGACATTGCCAAGGGATGGAAGACCAGCCGCATGGGCAAGGCGGACTTGAATATCCTGCGCCTGGCCATATACGAGATTCGCTACGACCCGGACGTGCCGGAAAAGGTGGCGGCCAACGAGGCGGTGGAGATCGCCAAGAAATACGGCGCGGAGGAGTCGGCTTCTTTCGTCAACGGGCTTCTGGGAAGAGTCATTCGGTCCGGCGGAGAAGAACAGGCATGAGCGCCGTCTACTCGGTAAAGCAGATCAACGCCTATATCAAAAATATGTTTTCCCAGGACTATCTGCTGCGGAATATAGCGGTGAGCGGAGAAGTGTCCAACTGTAAATACCATACATCCGGGCACATTTATTTTTCCTTGAAAGATGAAAGCGGGGCCATTGCGTGCGTCATGTTTGCCGGGCAGCGCAAAGGTCTGGCTTTTTCTATGAAAAACGGGGACAAGGTTGTCGTGGACGGCTGCGTGGATGTGTACCAGCGGGACGGGCGCTACCAGCTGTACGCCAGGAAAATCGCCCTGGCTGGGGCCGGGCTTTTGTACCAGCGGTTTCTGGCCCTCAAAGCGCAGCTGGAGGAAATGGGCATGTTCGCCCCGGAATACAAGCAGCCCATTCCACGTTTCATCCGAACCCTGGGCGTGGTCACAGCGCCCACCGGCGCGGCCATACAGGATATCCGAAACATCGCCTCCCGGCGGAATCCGTATGTGCAGATCATCCTCTACCCTGCCTTGGTGCAGGGAGAGGGCGCCAAGGAGAGCATCGTGCGGGGGATTCAGGCGCTGGAAAGTCTGGGCGTGGACGCGATGATCGTGGGCCGGGGCGGCGGCTCCATCGAGGATCTGTGGGCTTTTAACGAAGAGGAAGTGGCCCGGGCCGTTTTCAACTGTTCCGTTCCGATTATTTCCGCGGTGGGTCATGAGACGGACACGACGATCACAGACTATGTGGCCGACCTGCGGGCGCCCACGCCATCGGCGGCGGCCGAGCTGGCGGTGTACGATTACCGGGCCTTTCAGGAAACGCTTTTGGGATACCGCCAGATGTTTCAGGAGAAGATGGGAAGCCGCCTGCGCCTGATGGAAGAGCGGCTGCGCCAGTACCGAATGCGGCTGGGATATTTAAGCCCCCAGAGCCAGATTCGCGAGAAACGGCAGTATCTGGCCGACATGGAGCTGCGGCTGCGGGCCTTTATGGAGCGACAGCTCGAACAGGCGAAAAACAGCCTGGGCATCCGCGTGGAGCGGTTAAAGGGCCTGTCGCCTCTCGACAAGCTAAAGCAGGGACTATCCTACGGCATGGACGCCGGGGGGAAACCGCTGGTGAGCATCTCCCAGGTGCGGCCGGATGACGCCGTGACTTTGCAGGTCAGCGACGGGACGATCCAGGCGCGGGTGACAGAAGCAAAGCCTGTGGACTGGAAGCGAGAAAGCGAATAAGGGAGTTTTGAGTATGCAAGAGCAGGAAAAAAAGGAATCCATGGCGGATGCCATGACTTTGGAGGAGGCGTTTAGGCTTCTGGACCAGGTGGCGGAACAGCTGGAGAGCCGGGAAATCACCCTGGAGGAGTCTTTTAAGGTCTACCAGACGGGCATGAATCTTCTAAAAACATGCAACGAGAAAATCGACCGGGTGGAGAAAAAGATGCTGCTGATGGACGAGGATGGAGGCTTTCGTGAATTTTGAGGAAATACTGGAAGAAAAAATAGAAGAGACAGACCGGCGCATCCGCAAATATCTGCCTCGGGAAGACGGATTCTCCGGGAAGCTGGCACAGGCCATGAATTACGCCATGAGTTCCGGCGGAAAGCGGCTGCGTCCGCTGATTTTGCAGGAGTCCTACGCGATGTTCGGGGGAAGCGGCCAGGAGGCGGAAGTCTTCATGGCGGCGCTGGAGATGATCCACACCCATTCGCTGATCCACGACGACCTTCCGGCGCTGGACAACGACGATTACCGCCGGGGAAAAAAGGCCACCCACGTGGCGTACGGGGAGGCTTTCGGAATCTTAAGCGGGGACGCGCTTTTAAATTACGCCTACGAAGTGGCGCTGCACAGCTTTGATTTGCCCGGGGACCCGGCTCGAAAGGCGTTGGCGCTGCAGATCCTGGCGGCGAAAAGCGGACTGTACGGGATGCTGGGCGGCCAGAGCGTGGATGTGGACTGGGAAGGCCGTCCCATGGACAAGGAAACGCTGCAGGGCGTTTACCTTCAGAAAACCGCCGCGCTTTTGGAGGCCGCTTTTATGATCGGGGCCATCCTGGCCGGGGCCGGCGCAGACCAGGTAAAGGCCATGGAGCGGGTTGGCCAAAACGTGGGGCTGGCCTTTCAGATTCAGGACGACATCCTGGACGTGACGGGCTCGCTGGAAGGCTTGGGGAAACCGGCGCACAGCGATGAAAAGAATCACAAGTCTACCTATGTGACTCTGTACGGCATGGAAGAGGCCGCGCGGCAGGTAAAGGCCCTCTCCGGCCAGGCGGCAGACGCGCTTTTTGCCCTGGCGCCTGAAAAAGATTTCCTGCCCCGGCTTGTTCAGTGGCTCATTACCCGAAAAAAATAGTTTTTAAGGAAGCGATACCGTGATATTAGAAAAAATCCAAAAGCCCAACGATATACAGAAAATACCTTTGGAGGAATTTCCCAGGCTGGCCGGGGAGATCCGCATGTTCCTGATTGAACACATCAGCAAGACCGGAGGGCACCTGGCTTCCAATCTGGGGGCCGTGGAGCTGACCATGGCGCTGCACAATGTGTTTCATTTGCCGGAGGACAAGATCATCTGGGATGTGGGCCATCAGGCGTATGCCCACAAAATCCTCACCGGACGCAAGGAGGAATTCTCGAAGCTTCGGCAGATGGGAGGGATCAGCGGTTTTCCCAAGCGCAGCGAAAGCCCCTGCGATTCCTTCGACACCGGCCACAGCTCCACGTCCATTTCCGCCGGCCTCGGCTACGTGCGGGCCAGAGATCTGCAGAAACAGTCCTACTATGTGGCGTCCATCATCGGCGACGGGGCGCTGACCGGGGGGATGGCCTACGAGGCCATGAACAACGCGGCGGAGTTAAAGAAAAATTTTATCATCGTGCTCAACGATAATAAGATGTCCATCTCTCCCAACGTGGGCGGCATATCCGCCTATCTGGGCAATCTGCGCACGGCGGAAGCCTACTGCGGCCTGAAGTTAAGTGTGCGCAAAAATTTAAAAAAAATACCCCGCGTCGGGGAAGCCATGGTGGAGGCGGTCCATAAGACAAAAACCGGAATCAAACAGCTATTGATTCCCGGCATGCTTTTTGAAAATATGGGCCTGACTTATCTGGGGCCGGTGAACGGGCATAACACGCTGCAGATAATGAAGCTGTTAAACGAGGCCAAGCGGGTGGAAGGCCCCGTCATCGTCCATGTGCTGACGGAAAAGGGCTGGGGTTACGAGCCGGCGATGCGCCATCCCTCTAAATTCCACGGCACGGCGCCCTTTGAGATCGCCACGGGCGCGTTAAAGAGCAAGCCGGAGAAGGCGGCGTACACGGATGTTTTTTCTTCGGCGCTTTGCAAGCTGGGCAGCAAGGATTCCCGGATTGTGGCCGTCACAGCCGCCATGCCCGCCGGGACCGGGCTGAGTCGTTTTGCCAGCCTGTTTCCCGGGCGGTTTTTCGACGTAGGGATTGCCGAGGCCCATGCGGTGACCTTCGCCGCCGGCCTGGCCCTGGGCGGGCTGATTCCCGTGGTGGCCATCTACTCGTCCTTCTTGCAGCGGGCTTTTGACCAGATTTTGCACGACGTGTGCATGCAGAACCTCCACGTAGTCTATGCCGTCGACCGGGCCGGCCTGGTGGGCAGCGACGGGGAGACGCACCACGGCTGCTTTGATTTCAGTTATCTGTCGCTGATGCCCAACATGACGGTGATGGCGCCGAAGAATAAATGGGAGCTGTCGGACATGCTGAAATTCGCGCTGGAGCAGCCGGGCCCGGTGGCGGTGCGCTATCCCAGAGGGGAAGCCTGCGACGGCCTGGAGGAATGCCGGGAGCCCCTGACGCTGGGAAAAAGCGAATGGCTGACCCACGGGACGGGACTGGCGATTCTGGCCGTCGGCAGCATGGTCATGACCGGGGAGGAAGTCCGAAAAGCCCTGCAGGCGGAGGGCATGAATCCCAGCCTGGTAAACATGCGCTTTGTAAAGCCGCTGGACACAGAGCGGCTGGACGAGCTGGCGCGGGACCATGAAACGTTCGTCACTTTGGAGGAAAACGTGCTCTCCGGCGGGATGGGGGAAAAGGTCTGTTCTTATCTGAACGCCCATTGCCCAAAGGCGCAGGTGATTTCCATCGGCATCCCCGACCAGTTTGTGGGGCACGGAAGCGTAAGCCAGTTGAAAAAACAGACGCATTTGGACGCGGAGGGGATTGTCTGCGCGATCCGGGAGAGGTTGGTTCGATGAAAGAGCGGTTGGATGTATTGCTGGTGCAGCGGAATCTGGCTGCGTCCAGGGAGAAGGCGAAAGCGGTGATTATGTCCGGCAATGTGTACGTGCAGGGACAAAAAGAAGACAAAGCGGGGGCCATGTTCCCCCCTACTGTGGCCATTGAGGTGAGAGGAAAGCCGCTTCCTTACGTGAGCCGCGGCGGACTGAAGCTTGAAAAAGCCATGAAGAGCTTTCCCATTTCGCTTGCGGGAAAGGTCTGCATGGACGTGGGCGCGTCCACCGGCGGCTTTACCGACTGTATGCTGCAAAACGGAGCGGCGAAGGTTTTCGCTGTGGACGTGGGCCACGGGCAGCTGGACTGGAAGCTGCGCCAGGACGAACGGGTGGTCTGCATGGAAAAGACAAACATCCGCTACGTGACGGAAACGGACATCGGGGAGCGGATAGATTTTACTTCTATCGACGTTTCCTTTATTTCCCTGGAAAAAGTATTGGGTCCGGTGCGGGAGCTGATGGGCGGGGACGGGCAGGCGGTCTGTCTGATCAAACCCCAGTTCGAGGCCGGAAGAGGCCAGGTGGGCAAAAAGGGCGTGGTTCGGGACCCGTCCATACACCGGGAAGTCATCCGAAACGTCTTATCCTACGCCGCCGCGTCCGGGTTTATTCCGAAGGGGCTTGATTTTTCTCCGGTGAAAGGCCCGGAAGGGAACATCGAATATCTGCTGTATCTGCATGTGGCGGACGGTTTGGCGGATGCGGACTTTTTGGAAAAAAAGGCGCCGGCGGTTGTGGAGGCGGCGCATCGGACGCTAGGATAACGGAAAAATGGACAGGTTTTATATTATAACCAACGGAGAAAAGGACAAGAACATGCAGGTGACGCGGCAGATCGCCGCCTACCTGGAGGAGCGCGGATGCCATTGCGGCGTGCAGATGTTTTCCCCGAAGCGCATGGAAGGCCCTTACCGCTATACAGACCCCGAGCGGATACCCCCGGACGCGCAGTGCATCATTGTGCTGGGCGGCGACGGCACGCTTTTGCAGGCGGCCAGGGACGTGGTGAACACCGGGATTCCGCTTTTTGGGGTGAACATGGGGACGCTGGGGTATCTGGCGGAAGTGGACAGGCACGGAATTTTCCCGGCGCTGGATAAGCTTTTGCAGGACGACTACGAGATTGAGCGGCGGATGATGCTGAAGGGAACTGTGTATCACGAGGGCCAGGCGGCTGGCCGGGGGATCGCCCTAAACGACATCGTGATCGGCCGGGAAGGTCCGCTTCGGGTTATTTGTCTGCGCAATTATGTAAACGGCGAATATCTGAACGAATATAAGGCGGATGGGGTGATCGTGGCCACGCCCACGGGCTCCACCGGGTACAGCCTGTCCGCCGGGGGGCCCATCGTGGCGCCAGAGGCCCGCATGACGGTGATTACGCCGCTGGCGCCCCACACCTTAAATTCCAGGAGCATTATACTGCCGGCGGAGGATGTGATTGCGGTGGAAATCGGCCAGGGGCGCCGCCAGGTCCGTGAGTCGGCGCTGGCCACCTTCGACGGGGACGCCTCGGTTTCCATGACGACCGGTGACCGGATTGTGATTGAAAAGGCGAAGGCCAGCATCCAGATCGTGAAAATGAGCGATTTAAGCTTTGTGGAGGTTTTGCGGCGGAAGATGAGCGGCCAATGACGGCGCGCAAAGGAGGCGGACATGAAGCTGGACAGGCACAAGAAGATTTTGGATTTAATCCAGGAGTTTGAGATCGAGACCCAGGGAGAACTAGCCGACCGGCTCCAGAAAGCCGGCTATGCGGCTACCCAGTCCACCATATCCAGAGATATCCGAGAGCTGAATCTGAAAAAGGCGTTAAACGGCCGGGGAAAATTCATCTACATAGCGCCAAAGTCCCAGGAGGGGGAGCCTATGGAGCGGTACGCCAGGATCTTAAAGGATGCCTTCACATCCATGGACGCGGCCCAAAATATCCTGGTCATACGGACCGTGCCGGGCATGGCCATGGCGGCGGCCGCGGCGCTGGACGAGCTGAACTGGGAGGAAATTTTGGGCTGCATCGCCGGGGACGACACAATTATGTGCGTGGCAAGAAGCGAAGGGCGCGTGCGGACCGTGATGGACCGGCTGCGGGCCGTACTGGAGAAGATGTAACAGTTCAGGCAGGTCTGCGCGTTCTCCGCGCTGACCGTACGACAGGCGATTCTAAATGGCCGGATACAGTAACAGTTCAAGGGTTGTCTGAACTGTTACGAGGGAATGGAGGCATAGGAAGAAAAGATGCTGATAAATTTACATGTGAAAAATCTGGCGCTGATACGGGAAGAGGAAGTGAAGTTTCAGCCGGGCTTAAATATCCTTACCGGGGAGACCGGCGCGGGGAAATCGATTTTGCTGGGTTCCGTCCAGCTGGCCCTGGGCGGGAAGATGTCCCGGGAAATGATTCGGGAAGACGCGGATTACGCCCTGGCAGAGCTGACATTTCAGGTAGAGGATTCCAGAATCCAAAAGGAATTGGAGGCCATGGGCATTTACCCGGAGGACGGCCAGGTGTGGATGTCCCGGCGGATGGCCGGAAAAAGGAGCGTAAACCGCATAAATGGCGAGACCTGCACAGCCGCGCAGATGCGGGCGGCCGGGGCCTTGCTTTTGGACATTCACGGGCAGCATGAGCACCAGTCCCTCTTAAACCGAAAGCGGCAGCTGGACATTCTGGACGAATACGGCAAGGAGAAGATCGCCCCCATAAAAGAGCAGACAGGCGCCGCGTTTTTGTCCTACCAGAAGTTGCATAAGCAGCTGCACGAGGGTCAGATGGACGAAGAACAGCGAAAACGGGAGATTTCTTTCCTGGAGTTTGAGATCCGGGAGCTCACGGAAGCCGCCCTGCAGCCGGGGGAGGACGAGGAGCTGGAAAAGCAGTACCGGAAGTTAAGCAACGGGAAACAGATCCTGGAAACGCTAAACCAGGCTCACCGGCTCACCGGCTACGACGACGGCGGCGCGGGCGACCAGATCGGCGCTGCGCTGCAGCTTCTTGGCGGCATCTCGGATCTGGACGAGGATCTGGCCCCTCTGGAGGAGACGCTGAGCGACTTAGACGGCGTGCTCAACGACTTCAACCGGGAACTGTCCGACTATCTGTCCGAATGGGAGTTCGACGAAGAGGAATATTATCAGATGGAGCAGCGTCTGGATCTGATCAATCATTTAAAGTCAAAATATGGAAAAACCGTGGAAGACATCCAGAATTACCAGAAAAAGCAAGAACAGCGGCTGCAAAAACTTTTGTCTTATGAAGAATATAAACAGGAATTAGAACAAAAACTAGAAAAACAAAAACAAAAATTAGAACAACAGTGCCGCACGCTGACCAAATGCCGGATGGAGTGCGCCAAACGGCTGCAAAAGCAAGTGGAAGAGCAGCTTACAGATCTGAATTTTCTGCACGTGGATTTTTCCATAGAGTTTACCCGGCAAAGCTATACGGCTGGCGGCGCGGACCAGGTGGAATTTATGATTTCCACCAATCCCGGCGAGCCGAAAAAACCTTTCGGAAAAGTGGTGTCCGGCGGGGAGCTTTCTAGGATTATGCTGGCCATTAAGACGCTTTTGGCCGACAAGGACCAGATCGAGACGCTGATCTTTGATGAGATTGACACGGGAATCAGCGGCCGGACGGCGCAGAAGGTCTCGGAGAAAATGGCCCTGATCGGCCAGAAACGCCAGGTCATCTGCATCACCCATCTGCCCCAGATTGCGTCCATGGCGGACGCCCATTTTTCCATAGAAAAAAAACAGCAGGACGCGGACACATTCACGTCCATCCGTCTGCTGGAAAGGGAAGATTCGGTCAAAGAGCTGGCCCGGCTGCTAGGCGGCGCAGAGATCACCCAGCGGGTTTTGGAGAGCGCCCAGGAAATGAAGGATTTGGCAGACCAGCAAAAAAATTCAAGACTGAAATCATAATATTATCGCATACTAAGAGAGTGTACATCAGATTGTGCGCTCTTTTTTTATCGCATAGAAAATGCCTATGCGATAAAAAAGCCCTCCGGGCGGGATCGCACTGCGGCGGAAAAGGACAATGCCCCCAAAAGGCAGCCCGACGCAGGATAAGAATCCTGTCCGGCAGGATTCTTTCTTATGACTTTTGAAGAAGGGATGTGTGTGATAAAGTGAGCCGGAAAAGCAAATATAGAAAACTGTTGTGGATGCTGGTGTTGATATGCACGGCGCTTTTTGCCTACATGGGATATTATGAAGTCCGGGATCTGCTGCCGGACCAGGTAAGCATCGTGGAAGGGGACGAAAAGGATTTTCTAAAACAGCTGGAAAAGCCGTGGCTTCAGTTTAATGACGCCATACCGGCGTCCGGCCAGGAAAGCTTCACCCTGCAATGCAGCCTGTTTGGCGCCATACCGTTAAAACAGATCAAAGTCCAGGTGGTGGAACCCACGGACATCTATGTGAGCGGCGCCACCGTGGGCGTGTATATGGAGACGCAGGGCGTGCTGATCATCGACAGCGGGGAGATTACCGGGGAGGATGGCCTTCGGTACGAGCCAGCCAGAAATCTGGTGCAGCCCGGCGATTACATTGTGGCCATGAATCAGGAGCGGGTGGGCAACAAGCGGGAGCTGATCCACAGGATTCAGACTTGCCAGGGAAATTCCGTGGAGCTGTCGCTTTTGCGCCGGGGGGAGGAAATCCAGATGGCCATGGACCCGATTGTGGACGAGGAAGGCGATTATAAGCTGGGCATCTGGGTGCGGGACAACACCCAGGGCATCGGGACCCTCACCTATATGGACCAGGAAGGCAATTTCGGCGCGCTGGGCCACGGCATCAGCGATGTGGATACCGGGGAGCTGATGCAGATCCGAAACGGCGATCTGTACCGGGCGCAGGTGATGGGCATTCATAAAGGGACGAAGGGAAGCCCCGGCGAGCTCTCGGGACTTATACGCTACGACCGCTCCAACATCATCGGCTCCATCGCAAAAAATGGGGAAAACGGAATTTACGGGAAACTGGACCCCGCGTGCGCCCAGAACCTGACGCTTCAGCCCATGGAGGTGGGCTATAAACAGGAAATGAAGCTGGGGCCGGCCAGCATCCTGTGCAGCGTGGACGGGAAAGTGGAGGAATACCAGGTAGAGATTTCCAACATTGACTTAAACCATCCAGACACAAACAAGAGTTTTGTGTTAAAAGTGACGGACCAGAGGCTGCTGGAGAAGACCGGAGGGATCGTCCAGGGCATGAGCGGCAGTCCGGTTCTCCAGAATGGGAAAGTTGTGGGCGCGGTAACCCATGTATTTGTACAGGACTCGACGGGCGGATACGGGATTTTTATTGAGAATATGCTGAAAAACAATAGAGATCCGGCTATGTGACGCGAATAATTTGTCGAAATATGTAAAACGAAAATGAGGCATTTCGAGGACTTTGCTGTTGATTGTCGGGATTAATTCAGTCATAATGAATTTATGTGCAGAAGCCATCGAGAAAAAGGCGGGGCTGGATCGCTTCTGGACGACGGAAACAAGAGAAGCAGGAGGAGGAGTGTCTTATGGAAAAATTGAATATTGCGATTGCCGATGATAACGAGAAAATGGTGGAAATACTGGAAAAAATGATCGACGAGGACAAGGATCTTCAGCTGGTCGGGAAAGCGTACAATGGAGAAGATATCTGCACGATCATCCGGGAGAAACAGCCGGATGTGGTGCTTTTGGATATTATTATGCCGAAAGTGGACGGCCTGTCTGTAATGGACCGGGTAATCCACGATAAAGAAATGAAAAAACAGCCGTCCTTTATTATCTTGTCCGCAGTGGGACAAGAGCGGATCACGGAAGACGCGTTCAACCTGGGCGCAGATTACTACATGCTGAAGCCTTTTGACAACGCGCTTTTGCTGGACCGCATCAAACACGTGAGACAGGCGGCGCAGCGGCGAGAAAAAGCAATACAAAAGATCAATGCGTACGAGAGTTCCAGCCACTATATGGAGAGAAATCTGGAAAGCGACGTGACGCATATCATCCATGAGATTGGCGTGCCGGCGCATATCAAAGGATACCAGTATCTGCGCGACGCCATTATTTTATCGGTAAATGACCAAGAGATGCTCAATTCCATAACGAAAATTTTGTATCCCACCATTGCCAAGAGGCATCAGACCACGCCCAGCCGGGTGGAGCGGGCCATCCGCCACGCCATTGAGGTGGCCTGGAGCCGGGGGAAAATGGATACCATAGATGAATTATTCGGATATACCGTCAGCAACGGGAAAGGAAAACCCACGAATTCTGAATTCATAGCCTTGATTGCGGATAAAATAAGACTGGAATATAAAAATCAGACTTTCCATAGTGTGGAAAGTAGGATATAATAGGAACGAGAAATAATTTCGTTTTGCTAAGGAGGATATGGGATGAAGAATATATTGTTTGCCACGTCAGAAGCCGTGCCATTTATTAAGACAGGAGGATTGGCAGACGTTGCGGGAGCGTTGCCCAGATGTTTTGACAAGCGTTATTTCGACATACGGGTGATTCTTCCGAAATACATGTGCATTCCAGAAGAATGG
>CAOJVE010000081.1 GCA_948444865.1 uncultured Lachnospiraceae bacterium | reverse complement strand
AAAAAAGATAAAAAAGAAAAAATAGAAAAGAAACTGTTCAGAAGTTTATTCTTCACAAATATATCTTTGCATTTTTCCTGGATGAAGTGGAAGATCCTTCTCAATATTCTCTGTGCGAAAAGAGGGGGGACAGTCTGGAGGTTTACCTGTAGAAGAAAAACGCCCAAGGGAATCTGATCTGCAAGCAGCGAGAAGAAATTACGGAGGAAGAAGGGCAGCGGATCTTGGCGGGAGAGCTGGCTTGGATGAAAGACGATGAGCGTCCGCTGGTGCGGGATTTTTATCTGCAAAGCCTTCTAAATGGCCTGAAATACAGCCATAGGATGGAATTCGAAAGAGAAGTGTATCATTATGAAAAGCAGGACTATGTGGTGTTTGATAAAGCCATTCGCCGTAAAGCGGATTGCCATTTGCTGGAATGCCTGTTTGAAGATGATGTACAAGTCCGCGTGCGCAGGGCGAAGACGATTCCGCGATATATTTTAAATATGTTGGTGAATATTGAGCCGGCGTCCGAGCAATGGGCGTACGCTTAAAAATTTAAATCCATAGGCGGCGGGGAACGCGACGGAGGTTTGTCCCAGTTGACAAATAGTTAACAGAGACTTATAATATTACCATCAAAACATATAAGATTAATAGGAAAGGAAGGAAAATACATTGGCGAATGTTTACAAGAGCGTACTGGATCTGATTGGCGACACCCCGCTGCTGGAAGTTGTAAATGTGGAAAAAGCCCTTGGTCTGGACGCGTTTGTTTTAGCAAAGCTGGAATATCTGAATCCAGCCGGAAGCGTGAAGGATCGGACGGCGAAGGCAATGATTGAGGATGCAGAGCGCAGAGGTTTGTTAAAAGAGGGTTCTGTAATCATCGAACCCACTTCCGGGAATACCGGCATTGGCCTGGCCTCCATCGCGGCAGCGAAAGGGTATCGGGTGATTCTGACCATGCCGGACACCATGAGCGCAGAGAGGCGCAATATCTTAAAAGCGTACGGCGCACAAGTCGTATTGACGGACGGCGCGAAGGGGATGAAGGGGGCGATTGCCAGGGCGGATGAATTGGCAAAAGAGTTGCCTGGAAGTTTCATTACCGGACAATTCGAGAACCCGGCGAATCCGAAAATTCATGAAGAGACTACAGGACCGGAGATTTGGCGGGACACGGACGGCCAAGTGGATATTCTTGTGGCGGGCGTGGGCACAGGCGGGACGCTCACGGGAGCCGGCACATTTTTGCGGTCGCGGAAGCCGGAACTGGAGATTGTGGCTGTGGAGCCGGCTGGTTCTCCCGTTCTCTCAAAAGGGCGGGGAGGCCCTCATAAGATTCAGGGGATTGGCGCGGGATTCGTACCGGAAGTTCTGGATGTTTCTTTATATAATGAAGTGATGGAAGTTGAAAATGAAGAGGCGTTTGAAACGGCAAAAATGCTTTCCCGAAAAGAAGGAATTCAGACAGGCATTTCTTCCGGGGCGGCGCTGTATGCAGCCATTCAGCTGGCGAAGCGTCCAAAAAACAAGGGCAAAACGATTGTGGCCGTGCTGCCCGACGCAGGGGACAGGTATTACTCTACGCCGTTATTTGAGGAATAAGGTAAAAGAGAAAAGCCCATATTTCGGGCTTTTCTTATGTTTGGGAACGCTAAATGCGTTTCACGTGTTTTCGTTGCGTGATTCGCCGAATGCCGCCCAAAATGACCATGCCTATAAAAAGAATAGGAATCGTAATCCCAGCTCTGTAGGACTGTTTGTTTTCGGGAAGGACGGATTTTGATGCCGCAGACGCGGAAATCGCAGGCCTGGCTTCCGTCATTTGCGCATTTTTGGAAATCATCTTTTGTTTTTGGGAAGGCTCGTTTTTGGCCAGGCGTTTGGATTCTGTGGTCGTTGTGGCGTCCGCCGGTTTTTCTTGGAGAGCCGCGACAGTGTTTGCGGGAATTTGTGCAAAACTGTTTTCCAGGTCTTGGGAGACGGTTTCAGGTATGTTGGCGTTAAGGGTTTCCTGGAACTGCGGCGATATTTCCACATTTTGGCGCCCAGGGGCGGGTGAGGCTGCGGCAAGCAGGGGTGTGTTTGCCTCTGTTTGTCTATTTAATGGGACCGTTTGCGTGAATTCAGATTTCACATTTTCTTTTTCGGCGGCGTCCGGCTGTGGAGAGGGATTTGTGAACATAGGGGTGCCCGCGGGTTCCTTTGCTTTTGGCGTGGGCGTTTCCAGAGTGAATCGGGTCACATCATAGGAAGTGGAGGAAACCTGCGTGATTTCCTCCGGTGCCAGGCCTTTGGCATTGGTGTTGGAAGACGCCCGGTTGGGAGGCGTGGGCTGATCCGGGATGACGGGTTCGGGCGTGCAGGAGCAGGCTGGCTCTTTGGCGCCGTCTTTTCGGATTTTCTGGTAGGTGGCCATATAAGCGGCGCATTCTGTGACTGTTTCGGAAATCTGCGGTTCCCATCCTGCGAACTGATAGATATATTTCTCGTCTTCTTTTGGTTCTGGGGTTATGATGTCCGTTAATTTCTCACCATATGCACAGATTTTCGAGTCCAGCAAGTTCCCGTCACAGTCCATAAAATCAATGATATAACAAGAATTTTCGGAACTTTCCTCGAAAAAGCCATAGATGTCCATATAGTCCGCGCCGACATATGAGAAAGTTGCGGCGGACAGGCAGATAGAGGCCGTGAGAGCCAGCATGAAACGGATTCTTCTTTTGTTTTTCATGGGATTCCTCTCTTTTTGGTTTTGATTTGAGTATATACCAGGCAAATTGAATTTACAACAGCCTCTGCGAACATATTTAACAAAAATACTTTGGAATACGCAAAAAAACTGTAGATACCGCCAAGGAAACAGAAAAAGCCGCCATTCATCTACAGAAAGCAAACTCTTAAACTTCCATAAATTCGCTAGATATTGGTTGACAAGTTGAAAAGACAATATATAATGGGAATGTAGGGGAAAATCCTGTATGCTTGGCTGCCGTCTGCTGGCGGCGGATTAGAGAAAATGGAGGAGTATTTATGAAGAAAAAGTATTTATTGCTGCTCAGCATACTGGCAGTCTGCTGTATGCTGGGAGGCTGTAAAAAGAAAAAGGACGCTGAGAAAGATATCGCTTCGGAGGAGCCGACGATCATTACAAAAGAAGACAGTGTGTCCGACCAAGTGGTGGAAATGCAGCAGGGCAGTAATATAGATAAAAGCACAATTACAAATATAATGGGAACGCAGACGGCGACTGCCAGCGACGTGGTGATTACGAACTTAACAGGGGATGATGTCAGCGCGTTTTACGCCCGTCCCTCCGGAGAAGAGGAGTGGGGCGATGATTATGTGGCTGGAAAATTCACCTTGAAAAATAATGACCGGGTCCTTTTCTATTATGAGAGAAATGCTGAAGGCGGAACAACAGCTGCAAAATATGACTTGCGGGTGTCTTTCGTGGATGAAACGATGGATGACTGCTTTTTCAGGGAATTGACGCTGACCGATATCCAGGAGCTTTCATTGAATGTGGAGGATGGCGTGCCCTATGTGAAGTACCAGAGCCTGTCCACGAAACAGCAGGTTTCCACTTTGTCTGAAGCGAGAAAACGGATGGGGCTTCCAGAGTCCAGCGCAAGCGGGAACAGCTCTGGGTCCGCTGGAGGTCAGTCATCGACAGGAACAAGCCGTCCCAATGCAGAGACAAATTCCAATGCGAATTCTAATACGAATGGGAATACAGGCGCGGGAACGGACGTTTCGACCACCGATCCGTCCCAGAGCCAGCCTTCCGAAACAGATCCATCGACAACGACGCCTTCGGATACAGATCCGGGAAATACGTCTGACCCAGGCGAAAATGACGGAGAAGGCGGAGGCGATGTGATTCCACCAGGGTTGGATCAAGGCCAGGGCGATGATATGCGCGGCACGGCCCAGGGGTATGTGGGCCAGAATATGGATAATCTGGTGGGAGAAATCGGAACCGCCAACGCTACGGAATACGGCACAGATGAGGCGACGGGAGATACCATCGTTTACCATTATTATGATGGGTTTGCCGTTTCCGCCACGGAGGATTCGGATGGCAATCAGACTGTGACAGGAATATGGTAAGGAAAGGGCGGAAGATGAAAAGGGTATTACTTAAGCTAAGCGGAGAAGCTCTGGCGGGAGAGCAGAAGACGGGATTCGATGAGAGCACCGTTATGGAAGTGGCCAGACAGGTGAAATCCATTGTGGAAGACGGAGTGCAGGTAGCTATAGTCATTGGAGGCGGCAATTTCTGGAGGGGAAGGTCCAGCGGAGCCATTGACCGGGTTAAAGCGGATCAGATTGGCATGATGGCCACGATCATGAACTGTATTTACGTGTCAGAGATCTGCCGTCATGCAGGCCTGAAGACGGAGGTGTTCTCGCCGTTTGTCTGCGGATCGTTCACCCGTCTTTTTTCCAAAGACGAGGCGGTTGCGTGTCTGGAACAGGGAAAGGTGGCGTTTTTTGCCGGGGGCACAGGACATCCCTATTTCTCCACCGACACAACGACTGTGCTGCGCGCTGTGGAGATTGAGGCGGAGACGATTTTGCTGGCCAAGGCGGTGGATGGGGTCTACGACAGCGATCCCAAGAGCAATCCCAATGCGAAAAAATACGACGAAATACACATTCAGGATATTGTTCATAAACAACTGGGAGTCATTGACCTGACAGCTTCTATTTTATGTATGGAGAATCATATGCCCATGCTGGTGTTTGGGTTAAATGAAAAAGACAGCATTATCCAAACGGCAAGAGGCGAATTTCACGGCACAAAAATAATTGTGTCCTGATAATGCAACGGCTGCGCATGAAAAAATTTTTGAGGGAGAATAACAAATGGATGAGAGAATTAAAAAGTATGATGAAAAAATGACAAAGACCATGAGCAATCTGGAATCGGAGTATGGGTCGATTCGGGCGGGCAGAGCGAATCCCAGAGTGCTGGACCGTTTAAGCGTAGATTATTACGGGGCCCCGACGCCGATCCAGCAGGTGGCCAATGTAAGCGTGCCGGAAGCCAGAATGATCCAGATTCAGCCATGGGAGCCGGATATGGTGAAGAAGATCGAGAAAGCCATCCTTACGTCTGATTTGGGGATAAACCCCACCAACGACGGAAAAACCATTCGGCTGGTATTCCCGGAGCTGACGGAAGAGCGCAGAAAGGATCTAGTGAAAGACATTAAAAAACGCGGGGAGGCCGCAAAAGTGGCGCTTCGGAACATCCGAAGAGATGCCAACGATGCCCTGAAAAAGCTGGGCAAAGGGGATATTTCGGAAGACGAAATTAAGGAACTGGAAGAGCAAGTCCAGAAAATGACGGATCAATATGTGAAAAAAGTGGATGCCGCTGTGGAGGAGAAATCCAAAGAGATTATGACGGTATAGGCGTCGGCGAAACGAATAACAGGGGGCCTTGTGTGGGGTCCCTTTTTATCTCTTATAAGAATTTTAGAGAGGAGACTTGTATGAATGTACCCAGGCATATCGCCATTATTCTGGATGGCAACGGCAGATGGGCGAAGAAGAAGGGAATGCCCCGCGGTTATGGGCACATAAAAGGCTGTGAAAATCTGGAAAGAGTCTGCGAATATGCCCGTGAACTGGGTGTGAAATATCTCACAGTGTTTGCTTTTTCCACGGAAAACTGGAAGCGTTCCAGGGAGGAAGTGGAGGGCCTGATGAAGCTTTTTCGGGATTATCTGAAAAAATGCATAAAAATTTCAAAGAAATGGCAGATGAAGGTGCGGGTGATTGGCGAGATTTCCGCGTTTGATTCGGATATTCAGGACAGCGTGCGCGCGCTGGAGGAATTTTCAAGCCAATTTGAGGAGCTGCATTTTCAGCTTGCGCTAAATTATGGGAGTCGGGATGAGATTGTCCGGGGCGTGCAAAAGTTGCTGGCCAAATGCCAGGCAGGGGAAATAAACCCGGAGGACATAACGGAAGAGAGTTTTGGAAACTATCTGGATACGGCGGGACTTCCTGACCCGGATTTGCTGATTCGCACCAGTGGGGAACTGCGGCTTTCCAATTTTCTCTTGTGGCAGCTGGCTTACACGGAATTTTATTTTACCGATGTCCACTGGCCCGATTTCAACCGGGATGAATTGGTCAAAGCCATTGAGCAATATAATAGAAGGGACAGAAGGTACGGAGGGATTCAGGTGAGGGAAAATGTTTAGAACGCGGCTGCTCAGCGGGATTGTTTTGGTGCTGGCGGTTTTCTTTCTTATATCCCGCGGCGGAATCATTTTGTACGTAGCTGTGGCGGCAGTCTCCCTGATCGGCATGCGGGAACTGTACCAGGCAATGGGAGTCCGTCCGGGCGCGTCTGGCAAAGAAAATAAAAGTTTGTTGGAACTGGCCGGTTATGGAGGGGCTTTGCTCTATTACGCCGCTGTCTGGTTTGGCGTGCGGGAATACGGAATGTTTGCGCTGGTGGCGGCTTTGGCCGTGCTGATGTCCGTCTATGTTTTTACCTATCCGAAGGGCCAGGCGAATCAGGTGATGGCGGCTTTTTTTGGAGTGGTCTATGTGGCGGTTATGCTCTCCTGCATTTATCTGACGCGCCAGATGGAAGGCGGCTTTTACCATGTGTGGCTGATATTTTTGTGTTCCTGGGGATGCGATACCTGCGCTTACTGTGTGGGCGTATTGTTTGGCCGACACAAAATGGCTCCTGTGCTAAGCCCGAAAAAATCCATCGAGGGCGCGGCAGGCGGCGTGGCGGGCGCCGCTTTGTTGGGAATTCTCTACGCTTATTTGACCAAAGGCGATATGGCGGGGTACGGCGTGATCTGCGCCGCCGGGGCGCTGCTTTCCATGGTGGGGGATTTGGCGGCCTCCGCTATCAAAAGGCAGACGGGCATCAAGGATTATGGGAAATTGATTCCAGGCCATGGAGGAATTTTGGATCGATTCGACAGCGTGATTTTTACAGCGCCAGTGATTTATTTTTTGGTGACGCTTATGGCATGAGAAGGGAACGCATATGAAAAAAATTGGTATTTTAGGTTCTACCGGCTCCATTGGAACGCAGACGCTTGAGGTGGTCAGAAACAATGGGGATATCCAGGTCGTGGGCCTGGCGGCAGGCTCCAATATTCAGTTACTGGAAAAACAGATTCGGGAATTTAAGCCCAAAATAGCGGCTGTCATGGACGAAGGCAATGCCAGAGATCTGGCGGCGCGCGTGCGGGACGCTGAAACAAAGATCGTGCAGGGCATGGACGGCATGCTGGAACTGGCCGCTTTGGAGGAGATGGATCTTCTGGTGACGGCGGTGGTGGGAATGATCGGCATTCGGCCCACTCTGGAAGCCATCCGCGCCGGAAAAGACATTGCGCTGGCCAATAAGGAAACTCTGGTGACGGCGGGACATCTGATTATGCCGTTGGCGCGGGAGCGAAAGGCGTCCATCCTGCCGGTGGACAGCGAGCACAGCGCGATTTTTCAATGTCTTCACGGGGAAAACCCGCGGGGGTTTCAGAAAATTTTGCTGACCGCGTCCGGCGGGCCTTTTCGGGGATATGACCGGGAGCGTCTGGCCAATGTGACGCTGGAAGACACGCTGAAGCATCCCAACTGGGTCATGGGCCAGAAGATTACGGTAGATTCCGCCACGCTGGTCAACAAAGGCCTGGAAGTGATGGAAGCGTGCTGGCTGTTTGAGGCGGAGCTGAATCAGGTGCAGGTGTTGGTGCATCCTCAGAGCGTCATTCACTCTATGGTGGAGATGGCGGACGGGGCGACGCTGGCGCAGCTGGGAACGCCGGATATGAAGCTGCCCATCCAGTATGCGCTTTACTATCCAAACCGCCGTTTCCTGCCAGGGGACCGGTTGGATTTTTTTGCGTTGAAAGAGCTTACCTTTGAGGAGCCGGATATGGACGTTTTCCAGGGACTTCCGATGGCCATGGAAGCGGCCAGAGCGGGCGGCAGTATGCCAACGGTGTTCAACGCGGCCAACGAACAGGCGGTTGGCAGATTTTTGCAGGGAAAAATTCGATTTCTGGAGATATATGACTGGATTCGCAGCGCCATGGATCGGCATCGTCCGGTGGCAAATCCTTCACTGGAGACGATTCTGGAAATAGAGAAAGAAACCATTCAATGGTTGGAAAGCAGGTGATCGTTTGAAAGTCCTTATTGCTGTGATAATTTTCAGCGTTTTGGTTTTATTTCACGAATTTGGGCACTTCCTTCTGGCGAAAAAAAACGGCATTGTGGTGCAGCAGTTTTCGTTGGGGATGGGGCCCACGCTTTTGAGCACACAGAAAGGAGAGACCCTTTATTGTCTGAAGCTTCTGCCGCTGGGCGGTTCCTGCATGATGCTGGGGGAAGACGAGGACAGTCAGACGCCGGGGTCTTTTAACTCTGCCTCCATTTGGGGGCGGATCGCGGTGGTCGTCGCAGGTCCGATCTTTAATTTTATCATGGCGTTTTTTCTCTCGGTGATCATCGTGGCCATGATGGGGTATGTGCCGTCCAAGGTATTGGAAGTTCCCAAAGATTCGCCGGCCTATGCAGCCGGTCTGCAAAAAGGGGATCAGATTACGAAGTTTCAGGGCTATTCCATCGATATCGGGCAGGATCTGAACACTTGGCTTGCGCTGAACGATTTGGAGGACGCGCCCATTGAGATGACGGTGAAGCGGAACGGGGAAAAGCAGAACATCTCTTACCGGCCGGAAACTACGGAGAGATATTTGATGGGCTTCAATCGAGGGGGCACGGAAAAACTGGAAGTGGCCTCGCTGATAAAGGGAATGCCGCTGGAGAAAGCCGGCGTGCAGGCGGGGGATGTGATTACTAAGATCAATGGCACGGTCATCGACACGCAGGAGGATTACGAAACGTATGTGCAGGAACATCCTCTGGAAGATAAACCGCTGGATATTACCTATGAGCACAACGGAAAAAGCCAGCAGATTACGGTGACTCCCGCCAGCCGCACCCAAGTGTCGCTGGGATTTAATTATAATATGGGGCGGGAAAAAGCCTCTTCCTGGAATGTGCTGAAGTATGCCACTTTGGAAGTGAAATATTGGATTCGCACAACGGTGGTAAGTCTGGGAAAATTATTCAGCGGCCAGTTTGGCATCCGGGATTTGTCCGGGCCGGTGGGCGTGGTGGATGTGATCGGCGACACATACGAGGCGGCGAAACCGGAAGGCAGCAGGATCGTCTGGGCCAGCATGCTGAATATCGCCGTGCTGTTGTCCGCCAATTTAGGCGTGATGAATCTTCTTCCCATTCCGGCGCTGGATGGGGGACGCCTGGTTTTCCTGATCCTGGAAGCCATCCGGAGAAAACCGATAAATCGGCAGGCGGAAGCCATGATCCATATGGCGGGATTTGTGCTGCTGATGGCATTGATGTTTGTGGTTATGTATCATGACATTGTGAAATTGTTTTAGAATAAGGGAATGACGCGCTCACCTGACGGGAGGATGCTGGTTTGCAATGAAATTGGGGCAGACATCCTTTTGGCGGGTGAGCTTTTTTATGGGAGCTGCACAGATCTCTTTCCGATGGCATATATTAATATAACATCAAATTGATTCGGGCGTGTGCGCCCAAAAAGAGGTTTGGATGAATAACTATATGCGCATTATGCAGAGCGGTCAGACAGACAAAGGACAACTGCAGATCAGTGTACAGTCCACGATTCGCAATGTACCCATTAAGGATGCACGGATACAGATATCTTATACAGGGGACCCCACCCAGGTTTTGGAGGAAGTCACCACGGACGATTCCGGGCAGAGTCCGTCGCTGGAGCTTTCAGCGCCGCCATTGGATTACAGCTTAAGTCCGGGAGAGATTCAGCCGTATTCGGAGTACACGCTGAATGTGACCGCTCCGGGCTACACGCCCTTTGACATCAGCGGCGTGGAGATTCTGCCCACCGCCACGGCCTTGCAGGCGGTTTATTTGGAACCCCAGGAGCCCGGGGAGCAGATCGACAATCTGGTGATTCCCGCCCACACGCTGTATGGGGATTATCCGCCCAAAATACCGGAGGACGAGATTAAGCCCATGGATGAGAGCGGGGAAATTGTATTAAGCCGGGTGGTGGTGCCGGAATACGTGGTGGTTCATGACGGAGCACCGTCGGACAGTACGGCCAGGGACTATTATGTGCGCTACAAAGATTATATCAAAAATGTGGCTTCCAGCGAAATCTATGCCACCTGGCCGGAGGACACCATCCGGGCGAATGTGCTGGCGATTATGTCTTTTACGCTGAATCGCGTTTATACGGAGTGGTATCGGAACAAAGGCTACGATTTCACCATCACTTCTTCCACGGCTTACGACCACAAATGGATACCGAACCGGAATATTTTTACAAGCATTTCGCAGATCGTGGACGAATTATTCACCAATTATCTCTCCAGGCCCAACGTGCGCCAGCCCATTTTGACCCAATACTGCGACGGCCAGCGTGTGAGCTGCCCCAACTGGATGAGCCAGTGGGGCTCCAAGTACCTGGGAGATCGGAATTACTCGGCTATTGAGATTCTGCGGTATTATTACGGGGATTCTATGTACATCAACACGGCAGAGGAGATTTCCGGGATTCCCGCTTCCTGGCCTCGGTACGATCTGGATATCGGCGCCTCCGGCCAGAAAGTGACTCAGATTCAGGAGCAGTTAAACGCCATCGCCCAGGTATACACGGCCATTCCCATGGAGCCGGTCACCGGGTATTACGATGAGTCTACCAAAGAAACCGTGCGCGCGTTCCAGCGGATTTTCGGGCTTCCCCAAACGGGGATTGTGGATTATGTGACCTGGTATAAAATCCAGGAAATTTATGTAGGGGTCACCCGCATAGCGGAATTAACATAAAAGAAAGGGTGTAGGAAAAACATTGTTATTTCAAAAGAAAAAAATTTTGGCCGCGCTGTTGCTTTTGCTGGTCTTTGCAGGCTGCCTGGCGGGCTACGGGCGTTTTGTGAAAAACCAAAAGGAGCAGGCGGCAAAAAAACAGGAGGCGCTTCGCGAAGAGGCAAAGGAGGAAGAAGAGCGGATTCGCAGAAAAAAGGTCCGCGAGATTACGAACCAGGCCCGGCAGATTGCCCAGGCGCTTTCGCAGGCGGGCTCGGAGGAGGCTGTTTTGGCGGACGCGCATTCAGCGGCAAAGGCGGCCCGGCGGGCGCAAGAACAGGCGGAGCGGTTTCGGATGGATTATGCGCAGGAAGAGGAGGCGTTTACCAGGGAGGCGTACGGCATTTTGGAGGAGACTTCTCAGCTGGCGCAGTCCATTTTGCAGATGGAAGAGGCAAAGGAGCTGCTGGCGCAGATTTATGATGAGGAGAAAGATTCCGTCGCCATGAACACGGCCAAAAACGACCGGATTTTTCGGGAGGCGCAAAGGCTGATCTGGCAGACGCCGGAGTCGTATCCGAAGACGCTGGAGTCTTTCCAGAAGGCCATCGACCGGATCTCGGGGGAATGGGATTATGTAAATGACCGGTGGCATTACGAGACCAGCTCTTTAAAAGTGAGCGTGGAGGAGCTGGAGACGTCCTATACCCGTTACTGGGTCTGCCATGTGCAGACCTTCAGCCCGGCGCAGCTTTGTTCCGCTTTGTGCGGCGGCACGTATGGGAATCCGCGCGTAACTGTGTCGGAGGAATTGGCCGCCCACAACGGGGTCATTGGCGTAAACGGCAGCGGATTTTCCTATGGAAGCGGGGAGCCGGCGCCGGGCAAGACTATGATTAAGGGCGGAAAAATTTATGCGGATCTGCCCTCCAACGGCAATATTTTCTGCGTCACCGGGGATGGCGGGATGTTCACGGCCACCGCCGGACTCACGGCCAGGCAGCTGCAAAAAAGGAACGTGAAAGATACTTACTGTTTTGGCCCCACGCTGGTGGAGGGAGGCGAAAAGTATCCCATATCTGGTGATTTCCAGCAGACCTACCGGTACCAGCGGACCGCCGTAGGCATGGTAAATCCGGGGGAATATTACCTGGTGGCGGTGCAGGGAGGCGGCGCCAAAGGCTCCAAGGGCATGACCTATGAGGAGCTGCAGGAGGTTTTCCTGGATCTGGGCTGTGATTATGCATATAATCTGGACGGCGGGGGTTCCACCACGCTGGTTTTTAAAGGGCGGATTCTGAACGTCCTCACCGACGCGGCGGGAGAGAGGCCCTGCGGAGACATTTTGTATTTTATCGACGCGGGGGACGGACACGAAGGGGAGGACATCCTTGTTCACGAAGAGGAGGCTATGCTGCTGCCTTAGAGTTTGTCAAAAAAAGGATTTATTCAAAATTAATTATATGTTATAATAATAATGTAATTGATACAACAAAAAATTATTTATGAGAAAGGTACAAAAGGGAGGGATT
>CAOJVE010000080.1 GCA_948444865.1 uncultured Lachnospiraceae bacterium | reverse complement strand
GCTTTATGCATGGATTCGGATGGAAACAAATTTGCTAATTTAAAAAAATTGTGATAAAATAATCCAAACTTGGTAAAGGAGGCCCTCCATTGTCGTCCAATAAAAAAATCAAATTTCCTGCCTGGAAGATCGCATGGAAAGATTTTAAACGGATCGTTACGCTGAATATCGGAACCATATTATTTGGGATTTTATTTGTGTATATTATATTCAGCATTATTTTATATTATACTTCCGTCCACTTCAGCTCCTATCAGGTGGTGTCCGGACCACTTTCAAAAAACGAGACTTACACCGGGCTTGCGCTCTATCCCTCGCAGCTCGTGACGGCGGACGCAGGCGGATACCTAAGCTATTACGCACGGGAAGGAGGAAAAGTCAGCGCGTCGGCGATCGTGTACAGTCTGGGCGAACAGCAGACACAAGGAGCGGCGCATCCGTTGTCCCAGGAGGATTTATCCAGAATCCGGAAACAGATGAGCGAATTCTCCTACGCATTTCAGCCCAATAACTTCAAAGAAGCCTATAATTTCAAATACGAGCTGGGCGGAAACATTCTGCAGTATTCCATGGAGATGCAGGAGACACCTGCCAACGCCGCAGACGGCGCCCAGACGGAAAACGCCGCCCCGTCCGTCACCATGGGCGGCCAGATGCTGGTCCGCGCCAAGGAAAACGGCATCGTCCTCTATTCCCAGGACGGGTACGAGGGAATTACCCCGGATAATTTCACCGCAGAGAATATGAATCCCGACGCTTACCACAGGGAAAGCCTGAAGAAAAAAGAACCCATACAGGCGGGCCAAACGGTCTATACGCTGGTAACTGGAGAGACTTGGAATCTGATCATTCCGCTGACGGACAAGCAGGCCAGCGTCCTGGCGGACAAGACTTACATTAAGGTGCGCTTTTTAAAAGATAACGTTTCTCAAAACGGCGATTTTTCCATTATCGAACGGGACGGGAAAAAGTATGGAAACATCGAGTTTGGCAGCGGACTAATCCGTTATGTGGGCGAGCGTTTTATCGACATCGAACTGGTGACAAATGTGCAAAACGGCCTGAAAATCCCGCTGACTTCCGTGGTAAACAAAGAATTTTACACGATCCCCGTGGAGTACAAAACCGTGGGGGGAAATAACAGCGAAGCCGGTTTTCTGGTGGAAAAGGCCAAGAAAAAGGGCGAGGCGGCCGGCTCGAAATTTATCAGCACGACGCTCTATGCGGAAAATGAGGATTACTGCTATGTGGATATGTCCGCTTTTGAGGAGGGCAGCGTCCTTCTAAAGCCGGATTCCAACGACCGTTATGTGGTAGAGGATAAAAAGGCGCTGGAAGGGGCCTACTGCATCAACAAAGGCTACGCGGTGTTCCGCTTTATCAACATTCTTGACCAAAATGAGGAATTCTGCATTGTGGAAAATGGCACGGAATACGGCCTGGCCCAGTACGATCATATCATACTGGACGCTTCGCAAGTGAAAGAAGAAGATATTTTATATTAGAAATAAACAGACAGGAGGCGCTTAATTATGATTCAGGAACAGATGAAAAATGTGGAAGAAAAGATCTGCCGCGCATGTGAAAGAAGCGGCAGAAAGAGGGACGAAGTCACATTAATTGCCGTCAGCAAAACCAAGCCCATCGAAGATTTAAAAGAGGCCTATGCCTGCGGCGCGCGTTTTTTTGGAGAGAATAAAGTACAGGAAATTACGGAAAAATATCCACAGATGCCTGCGGACGTGCAGTGGCATATGATCGGGCATTTACAGAGAAATAAAGTGAAATACATTGTGGATAAAATAGCCCTGATTCACTCTGTGGATTCCCTGCGCCTGGCGCAGACCATCCAGACAGAAGCCGAGAAGCATCAGGTCACCGTTCCCATTTTATTGGAGGTGAATGTGGCAGAGGAGGAGAGTAAGTTCGGGGTTTCTGTGGCGGAAACGTTTTCTTTGGCGCAGCAGATCAGCTCTCTTCCAAATGTCCACATCGAAGGCCTGATGACCATTGCGCCTTACGTGGACGAACCGGAAGAAAATCGGTGGATTTTTAAAAAGATGAAACAATTAAGTATTGACATCCGCCAAAAAAACATTGATAATGTAGATATGTATGTGCTTAGCATGGGTATGACGGGGGATTATGAAGTCGCCATAGAGGAGGGGGCAACTATGGTGCGCGTTGGGACAGGTATTTTCGGGAGTCGGAATTACTCGTTCTAAATTCCTGCATTTTTGCAGAAAATCAGATTGGAGATAGAACATGGGTGTTTTGGATAAGTTCTTAGATGCAATTAAGCTAAACGACGATTACGACGATGATGAGTTTCTGGATGATGAGTACGATGATTTCGACGAAGACAAGCCTCGTAAAAAGTTTTTTGAAAAATTCCAGAAAAGCGACAGTGAGGATGATATCTACGACGATCCACAACCGAAAAATTCTGTTAAAACACAAAAGCCAAGTGGGAAGCCAGCGAAGCCGGCTTCTTCTAAAATCACGCCTATGCGCAGCCCCAAAAAAGGACAATCCATGGAAGTGTGCGTGATCAAGCCCAACACGATGGAAGACACCAGAGAGATTGCGGACACATTGATTTCCGGCTGCACCGTGGTCCTGAACCTGGAAGGGGTGGACGTAGACCTGGCGCAGCGCATCATTGATTTTACGCTGGGCTCCTGTTATTCCTTAAACGGACAGTTCCAGAAAATATCCGATTTTGTTTTCATTTTAACGCCTTTTAATGTGGATATATCCGGGGATTACCAGGATCTCTTAAACGGAAAGATTACGGAGTTATAAAGATGAAAGACCAGGATGCTTTTTTTAAGAACCGCGTGGAAGATTTAAAAAATATGGCTTTTCAGAGAGATATTGTCACTTTTACAGACTTTTTGGATCTCCATCAGCTACATATGATAAAAGACCTGAAAAACAGTTTTCCGGGCATTGCGACGGAGACTTCTGGAGGGTATGAATTTGCAGAGCGTCAGATGGCAGCCTTTATCCCTGACGCTCTTTCCTATGAATGGGAATTTCCCATACGGTGCATGAAAGTCACAAAAGGGCCGGGGAATTTTCCGGAAAAGCTGACTCATCGGGATTATCTGGGCGCCATCGTCCACCTGGGCGTGGAGCGCAGCACGGTGGGGGACGTTCTGCTTTCCGGCGACGACGCGTGGTTTTTCTGCGTGGATTCCATGGCAGATTTTTTCACGCGGGAGCTGGTGAAAATACGCCATACCTCGGTGCGCACACGGCCGCTGCCCCAGACGGAGCCTCTCCCGGAGCCGGTGCGAAAGCCAGTGCAGGGAACGGTTTCGTCCCTGCGTCTGGACGCGACCCTATCCGTCGCCTTCGGAGGCTCCCGCACCAAGCTCGCGCCGCTGGCGCAAGGCGGGAAAGTCTTTGTAAACGGCTGCCCGGTCACGTCAGGCGGCTATGTTTTGAAAGAAGGGGACATTGTTTCCGTGCGGGGAAAGGGCAAATTTCGGTTCCAGCAGGTTCTTTCCCAGACGAAAAAAGGAAGATACGCCATAATTCTGGAAGTTTATCAATAGAGAAAGATTTGAAGGAGGACAACTATGGGGAAAATGGACAGGCTTCAGGTGACAAGAAGCGGGGAATTTTCTTATTCCATTGATTTGGAAAAGGATTTTTCACGCATGGGACAGCGAATCGCCCAGTGCAGGGAAAAAGGCGGGAAAGCGTGCGTCGTGACGGACACAAATGTGGAACCGCTCTACGGGCGGGCGGTGAGAGAGGAGCTGGAGAAAATTTTTTCAAAGGTCACCTTCTTTGTGATGGAGGCCGGCGAGGAAAACAAACAGCTGTCTACGGTGCAGGCGCTGTACGCCCATTTAATCCAGAATAATTTCGAGCGCCGGGACCTTCTGGTGGCTCTGGGCGGCGGCGTGGTGGGAGATCTGACGGGCTTCGCCGCCGCCACCTATCTGCGGGGCATTGACTTTGTGCAGGCGCCCACCACGCTGCTGGCGCAGGTGGACAGCAGCATCGGCGGAAAAACCGGCGTGGACTTCGACAGCTACAAAAACATGGTAGGCGCGTTCCACCAGCCCAGGTTGGTCTATATGAACCTGCATGCCTTAAACACCCTGGATGATAAGCAGTTCGCCTGCGGCATGGCGGAGATCTTAAAGCACGGCCTTCTGCGGGACCAGGCGTATTACCAGTGGCTGAAGGCCCACGCGGCGGCCATTCAGGCCAAAGACATGGACGTTTTGCGGGAAATGATCTTTAGAAGCTGTCAGATCAAAGCGGACGTGGTGGAGCAGGATCCCATGGAAAAAGGCCCCCGGGCGCTGTTAAACTTAGGGCACACCATCGGGCACGCCATCGAAAAAAAGATGAATTTCCAGATGCTGCACGGCCAGTGCGTGGCGCTGGGCTGCGTGGCCGCGGCTTTTTTGTCTTGGCGGCGGGGATTCATTGAAGAGGCCGATCTGGCGAAAATCAAGGAGATGAACCGGCTTTTTAACCTTCCAGAACAGTTAGACGGCAAAATGTCCACTCAGGAGCTTTTGGAAGCCACCAAAAAAGACAAGAAAATGTCCCAGGGCCAAATACGCTTCATCCTGCTTCGGCAGATCGGCGAGGCGTTCGCGGACTTCTCCGTGACAGAAGCGGAAATCTGCGAAGCCATCGACAGCTTAAAGGACAGACTATGAAAAGCCGTAAGAAAATCTATCTGACGGCTGTGGGGTTCTTGGCTCTGGCGCTCCTGTCTGTGGACCAGTTCACCAAATATCTGGCGCAGACCCATTTAAAAGGCCAGGCGGACATCGTGTGGATTCCCGGGGTTTTTGAGCTTCAGTATCTGGAAAACAGGGGCGCGGCCTTCGGCCTGCTCCAGAACCGGCAGTATTTCTTTGTGATCCTGTGCGCATTCTTTTTATGCGCCGCCGCCTTTTTCCTGGCAAAAATGCCCGCCACGCGCCGTTATCTGCCGCTTTACATCATCACGGCAGCTTTGGCTGCGGGTGCGGCGGGAAATGGGATCGACCGCGTTTTAAATGGATATGTCACAGATTTTTTTTATTTTTCCCTGATCGACTTTCCCATTTTTAACATGGCGGACATTTACGTGACCGTCGGCGGATTCTTCATGTTCCTGTATGTCTGCTTTGTATACCGGGAAGAGGATTTCGCGTTTTTACTGAGAAAAAGGGGCTGAAAAGATGCTTACAGAAGAGAGGATCGAGACAATCATAAAACCGGAGCAGGAAGGCCAGCGCATCGACAAGGGGCTTTTTTTGGATGAAAGCCAGCTGTCCCGTTCACGGCTTCAAAAACTGCTCAAAGACGGCCGGGTTCTGGTCAATGAAAAGCCGGTGAAGCCCAGTTACCGGCTTCGCGCTGGGGACGCGGTGCAGGTGCGCATTCCCCAGCGCCAGCCCGTGTCCATCGAGCCGGAGGACATTCCCCTGGACGTTCTCTATGAGGACGCGTATCTGCTGATCGTCAACAAGCCCCAGGGGATGGTGGTGCATCCGGCGCCGGGCCACGAAAAGCACACCCTGGTCAACGCCGTGCTGGCGCACTGCCAAGGGAACCTCTCGGGAATCAACGGCGAGCTGCGCCCGGGCATTGTCCACCGCATCGACCGGGACACCTCCGGCGCGCTGGCGATCTGCAAAGACGACCGCACCCACCGGGATCTGGCCCAGCAGTTAAAGGAACATACCATTCACCGCATTTACCACGGAATTGTAAAAGGCAACATAAAGGAAGAGGAGGGCTGCATCGACGCGCCCATCGGCCGGCATCCCACCGACCGGAAGCGGATGTCCATCCATTCCAAAAGAGGCCGCCGGGCGGTGACCCACTACCGGGTGTTAAAAAGGTTCGGCGACTACACCTATGTGCAGTGCCGGCTGGAAACGGGCCGCACCCACCAGATCCGCGTCCACATGGCCAGCATTTCCCATCCTTTGGCGGGAGATCCGGTGTATAACAGGGATAAGAGCAATCCCTTTCATCTGGCGGGCCAGGCGCTGCACGCGCGGGAGCTGGGATTTCGCCATCCCCAAACCGACAAATATCTGGAAGTGTCCGCGCCATTTCCAGAATCTTTTACAAACCTACTAAATAAACTGGAACATAAATGAAAACAGGAGAGGAGTGTGGAAAGTATGAAGACAAAATCAATCATCACCATTGGACGTCAATATGGAAGCGGCGGCCGCGCCATCGGGCGAAAACTGGCCGAAAAGCTCGAGGTTCCGTTTTATGACAAAGAATTGCTGGAACGGGCCGCCAACGACAGCGGAATCTGCAAAGAGCTTTTTGAAAACCACGACGAAAAGCCCACCAACAGCTTTCTCTATTCGCTAGTCATGGACACCTATTCCTTCGGCTATAATTCGGCCGCCTTCACCGACCTGCCCATGAACCATAAGGTCTTTCTGGCGCAGTTTGAAGCCATTAAGAAGCTGGCCTTGGAAGGCCCCTGCGTGATGGTGGGCCGCTGCGCGGATTATGCGCTGGCGGATTTCGACAACTGCTTCAGCGTGTTCATCCACTCGGATCTGGAAGTCCGCATTCGCCGGATCGCCAAAGAATACGACTTAAAGGACAACAAAGCCCGCGACGCCATCCACAAGACCGACAAAAGCCGCTCCAGCTATTACAACTACTATACCAACAAACGCTGGTCCGACGCCGCCAGCTACAGTCTGTGTATAGACAGCGGCAAAATGGGATTTGAGGGCGCCGTAGAGTGCATCATCCAGGCGGTGAAAATCTTCGAGGCGTCCGCTTAAACGCGCCACCCCTTTAAATCGCTGTTTAAAATAGCGGAAAACATACGCTCCGTCACGCCGGGATGATCCCGGTTCAGTTCCCGCAGCAAATTTTTGGCATATTCTCGTTTGGTGCGTCCGTCGGCGGGGCAGGGGCTTTTCGCCACAGGGAGCTGGTACTTATTCTGAAAACCCATAATGTCCGCTTCCCTCATAAATATAAAAGGCCGTATGAGGGTCAGATCCATCCGATCCCAGTATGTAACCGGGGAAAATGTGTGGAAACGGCCCTCAAAAATCAGGGACAGCAGCATCGTCTCCACCGCGTCATCCCGGTGATGGGCGTAAGCCACTTTGTTGCAATTCAATTCCTTTACCGCCTCGTTTAACGCGCCTTTTCGCATCTTTGCACAGAGAGAGCAGGGGTTTTTCTCCTGTTTTTCATAGAAAACGATCTGCGCGATTTCCGTTTTGACCCTGGTAAAGGGAACCTCAAGATCTGCACAGAAATCCTGAATTTTCGAATAATCCACGTTCGGAAATCCAAGATCCGTTGAGACAGCCTGAAGGCTGTATTTTTTTGGATAAAAACGCTGCAGCTGACGCAAAGCCACCAGAAGCGCGAGACTGTCTTTCCCGCCGGAGATCCCCACCGCAATGCGATCCCCGGGCGCAATCATGCCAAATTCATCAATGGCTTTTCTGGTCACGCTCAATAATTGCTGTAATTTCATTTCCTTATAATCCTTTCTTTACGCCCATCCCGATAGTTACGCGCTTTCTCTATTATAACTTAAATTAATGCCGCTATTTTTTAAAAAAATATGACAAATCATTTCTAATATGTTATAATTATTACAGAAAATGGTAATTAAATATGAATAAAAGGAGATGGATCGTAAGGAAATTATGAAGTTTTTTGGGGATAATCATTATTTTAATTGGGGCGTCACCGCCTTTTTCGTGGCGGCGGCCAGCATGCTTTTTTATTTCGGCATTTTTCATATGGAGATTCTGGTAAGCGGCATCCAGACCGTTTTTCGGATTATCATGCCGTTAATCTACGGAGCGGCCATTGCCTATCTTTTGAACCCTGTGCTAAACTTTCTCGAAAAGAAAGTCATCTATCCCGCCTGCGACTTTAAGAAACACAAGGTGGGAAAGCGGGGGAGCAGAGTGATCCGCTATTTTTGCGTGCTGATTTCCGTTTTTCTGCTTTGCTGGCTGGTGTATGCCCTGGTGATGACGATTTTGCCGGAGATTATCAACAGTACGGTGAATATTATCAATAGTTTTCCACAATATATGGACGATATCCAGAAATGGGTCACAAAAAGCCTGGAGGATAACCGAGATTTAAACGCCCTGGCGGTGGAGCTTTTCGACAAATACGCCGCCCGGTTTGAGAATTTCCTCTCCCGGGATATCCTGCCGCAGCTTCAGGGCGCGCTGATACATCTGTCCTCCGGCGTGTGGGATGTGCTGGTTTTTTTCAAAAACATTGTAATCGGAATCATCGTTTCCATCTACATTCTGGCGGACAAGGAGGCGTTTACGGCAAAGGCAAAAATGTTCCTCTACGCGGCATTTACGCCCCAGTGGGCCAATCGGATTCTGGAAAATGCGCGGTTTACGCATCGAACCTTTGGCGGATTTATCAGCGGGAAAATCGTAGACTCCCTGATCATCGGGATTCTGTGCTATATGGGAACCAGCCTATTGGGCACGCCCTACAGCATTCTGGTCAGCGTTGTCGTGGGCGTCACCAACATCATTCCCTTTTTCGGCCCTTACCTTGGAGCGGTCCCTTGCGCCTTTTTGATCCTTCTGGTCAATCCCATGCAGTGCCTGTACTTCATTATCTTCATCCTGGCGCTGCAGCAATTTGACGGAAACATCCTGGGACCGAAGATTCTGGGGGAATCCACGGGCCTGTCCAGCTTCATGGTAATCCTGGCCATTTTGGTGGGCGGCGGCCTGTTCGGCATTGTGGGCATGTTCGTCGGCGTGCCGGTCTGCGCCGTGCTCTATGCGCTGTTATGGAATCATATCCACAAGGCCCTCTCCGAAAAGAACCTGCCCCTGGACATCCAGATCTACAAAACCAGCAAATATTTAAACTCCGGGGAAGAAAAGCCGAAAAATAATGCAAAAAAGGGTTGATTTTTTCTGAAATATGTGGACAATAGAAGGGTAGTTCTTAAAATGAGCGGGGGAAACATCAATGAAATTTGTGATTCAAAGGGTGAACCGGGCGAAGGTAACGGTGGAAGAGGAGACAGTCGGAGAAATCCGGCAGGGATTCCTGGTCCTGATCGGCGTAGGCGAAAACGACGACTTTCCGATTGCGGACAAATTCATCCGCAAAATGCTGGGTCTTAGGATTTTCGAGGATGAAAACGGCAAAACCAACCTGTCTTTAAAAGATGTGGACGGACAGCTGCTTTTGATTTCCCAGTTTACGCTGTATGCGGACTGCAAAAAGGGAAACCGGCCCAGCTTCATGCACGCCGGAGACCCGAAGCAGGCCCGCCAGCTGTATGAATACATTGTAAAAGAATGCAAAAAGACAGTCTCTGTGGTGGAACAGGGGGTCTTTGGCGCACATATGCATGTGGAGCTGGAAAACGACGGCCCGTTCACGATTCTTTTGGATGAGGCGATTTAAATCATGCACGATTTATCAAGAGGAGAGGGGTAGGAAAAGATGGGGAAGCACAGGAAATATTTATGTCTGTTGATTTTATGTTTGGCGGGAGCGTTTGCCATGTCCGCAAGGCCCGTCCAGGCGGCTTATGCAGACAGCCAGAAGGCCGTAGAAGGAAAGTTTATAAAAAAAGGAAACAATACATACTTTCGGCAAAAAAACGGCCAGCTCCTAAAGGGATGGCTGACCTGGAAAGGACAAAAATATTACCTGTCTTTAAAAAACGGCGCCCGGGTCACGGGCTGGCGCACCATTGGCGGAAAGCGTTATTTCTTTCGGCTAAACAGCGGCAAAATGGCCACTGGATGGTTTTCCTACCATAAGAAAAAATATTTTGCGTCGCCCAAAGGCGTTCTTAAAAAAGGTTGGCTGACGTACCAGGGCGGTCGGTATTTCTTAAGCTATACTCAGAAAGGAGCCATGCGCACCGGCTGGGCGCGGATCAAAGGTAAAAAGTATTTTTTCTATGCCGACGGCCGGATGGCGAAGAAAACCTGGGTGGACGACAGTCACTATGTGGGAAAAGACGGCGTTTGGGACGCAAAGGCGGTGCAGACGCAAAAAGACACATTTTGCTGGCCTTTGGCTCGCGCCTGGAACCGGATTTCCAGCCCCTTTGGCTACCGGGGGCCGATGCCTGTGGGAACCAGCGAACACAACGGCATTGACATTCCGGCCAGCGTAAATACGCCGGTTTATGCCGGACGGGCAGGGATTGTGACTGTATGCCAGTACAGCGAATCGGCGGGAAATTACATTGAGATCAAACACGGCAACGGTTTGACTTCGCAATATATGCATATGAACGGCTTCAAAACCGGGATGAAAGTCGGCCGGCGGGTGAAGAGAGGGCAAGTCATCGGCTACGTGGGAAGCACCGGATGGTCCACCGGTCCCCATCTTCACTTCGGCGTGAGATTAAACGACAAGTATTACGCAGACCCGCTGAAATACACCCGCCAGCCATAAATTCTTATTTTTCCCGCAGACGCACGGCTGTGGCGGCCTGCCTTCTGCGGGCGTCGCCCAAGTTGGCGTAATGCTTCCGGGTGGTGTTTACGTCTTTGTGCCCCAGCACATCGGCCACCAGATAAATGTCCCCGGTTTCTTCGTAGAGGGCCGTGCCGTAGGTGCTGCGAAGCTTGTGCGGGGTGATTTTTTTCGTGGTCGTCACTTCCTTAGAATATTTTTTCACCAGATTTTCCACGGCCTTCACCCCGATCCGGCGGTGCTGGGTGGAGTAGAAAAGCGCGTGTTCATGCCCGGGAAGCGGCGTGACGCCTTTTCGCGCCTCCAGGTAGTTCAAAAGTGCCTGGGCCACCTCCTCGCCGAAGTAAACGATCATTTCATTTCCGCCTTTTCTGTGCACTTTAATGCCATTATTCTGAAAATCAATGTCCTCCACATCCAGTCCCACACATTCGGAGACACGGATGCCGGTCCCTAAAAGCAGCGTGAAAATGGCCAGATCCCGTTCTTTTGTTTTCTCATAATAAGCTTTTTTCTGCCCGGTTAAACTGTCCCCGGCGTGCTCGATGTAGTCCAGAAGAGCGGCCACCTCGTTCGGGTCCAGTTTCACAATGGATTTGTCGTGCAGCTTTGGCATGTCCACCAGCAGGGTGGGGTTGGCGTGGATCATTTCCCGCTTATAATAGTAGGCGTAAAAGCTGCGCAGCGACGACATTTTTCGCTTGATTCCCCGTTCGCCGTTGGTGTTTTCAAGGCCAGTGTCGTGGGACTGATAGACCCGCAAATATTCCTGGTATTCCTCAATGTCCACGGACTGCAGCTGTTCCAGCGCGTCCACCTGCAGATCTTCCATGGCGCAGTCCTGGAAATTCGGATGCTCCGTCAAAAGATACTGGAAAAAAATTTTCAGATCGTAGGCGTAAGAAATCCTTGTCCTGGAAGACGCGGTTGTCCCCATTGCGCGAAAATAGTCCCGTGCAAAGGGCGGCAGCTCCTTTAAAAGTTCCCGCAGCTTCAGCGTGTTTTCTTTGTCCACCTGGGTGTGATAGTCAATTTTACCGTCCATATGTTCTTTTCTCCTTATCTATTCGCAAAACATGAATTTGTAGAATAGATTTATCTACCCTTATATACTACCATTTTCAGGTATTTTTGTCAATTCCTAATAAAATCCGAACGAATATTCCGTATACCTGTTTACACTTTCCCGCTACTTATGTTATAATATGTTTCATAAATAATTATTCGATTGACAACCAGACATGATATACATACGGAGGTATTCACTATGGCATACGGAAAAATCACTCCCAAACAACAGGAGATCTTAGATTTCATAAAAAACCAGATTTTAAACCGCGGATTTCCGCCTTCGGTGCGGGACATCTGCAAGGCGGTGGGCTTAAAATCCACCTCATCCGTCCATTCCCATCTGGAGACTTTGGAAAAGAACGGCTATATACGCCGTGACCCCACCAAACCAAGGGCTATTGAGATTTTAGACAGTAATTTCAACATGACCCGCCGCGAAATGGCCAATGTGCCCATCGTCGGCACGGTGGCCGCCGGGCAGCCGATTTTCGCCGTGGAAAATGTGGAGGGCTATTTTCCTCTTCCCACCGAATATCTGACCAACAACCAGCCCTTTATGCTGCGCGTCCAGGGGGAAAGCATGATCAACAGAGGAATCTTAGACGGCGATCTCGTGCTTGTGGAGAAAAAGAACACAGCCAGCAACGGGGAAATGGTTGTGGCCTTGGTGGAGGACTCGGCCACGGTGAAGACTTTTTACCGGGAACCGGACTGCGTTCGTCTCCAGCCGGAAAACGACGCGATGGACCCTATTCTCGTGCATGAGGAAGACGGCCTGCAGATTCTGGGCCGGGTGATTGGCGTATTCCGCTCTTTAAGATGACCATAAATATGTTATGTAAACTTTCTTGGCATCAATGACATATTACTCCGGCGGTTAAATATGTTTGTAGCTTGCACCGAGTAATTTTCATATGCT
>CAOJVE010000079.1 GCA_948444865.1 uncultured Lachnospiraceae bacterium | reverse complement strand
TAAAAGGAATTTTCATTTTGTCTAATTATGGTGTATACTGTTTTACATAAACAATAAAGGAGATTTATAAAATGAGCGACTTTATCATCAGTGAATTTTATGCAGAAATGAAAAATATAAAATTAGAAGCATATGGAATTTTAGATTCATCCGACAAAATACATACGCTTGGCACAGATTCTAAAATTATTGGAAGAATCTTTGAAATGTTCACCCAACCGGTTTTAGAAAAAATCGCCAAAAGACATAACATGATTTTGGCCACTCCAGAATCCCAGACGGTCTACCCTGATTTTATCATGATGAACAGCAAATCATCCACAGAAAAAATTGCTATAGATATAAAAACGACTTATATCAGCGACACGCAATCCACCATCAAATTCACTTTAGGTTCATATGGATCTTACATGCGCAACAACACGAAAAACATCCAATATAAATATACGGATTATTCCAAACATTACGTAATCGGGTTTATCTACAAACGCAATGGCCAGGCCCAGGAAAGCCAGATTTATGACTATTCCGAGAGAGAAAACATAGAATTTCCGTTTTATGATATAAAATATTTTATTCAGGAAAAATATAAAATCGCTGGCGATAAACCAGGCTCCGGAAATACTGAAAACATTGGCTCTTTTTCCACAAAAGATTTTTCCGATTTAAAAGAAGGGGATGGACCATTCAGCGAATTAGGTGCAGATGTGTTCGATATTTATTGGAAATATTACCCCAAGTACAGAAGCGCAGACAAGCCTTACACTTCACTGGGTGAGTTCGTGGAATGGTTTCCCGAACAGTCCCAATCTGAAATTAAATTATTGCATTCCTACGATTACACCGCCACATTAAAAAGAATTAAATCCTATTCCCAAAAAATCCCCCCAAAATAATAATAAGATTCTTCCATTTTAAAGCTGATAAGAACCTCTATAGATCTTATCAGCTTTTCCTTACAAAGCCATCCTCTCCAAAGTCAACTGTTCGCCTGCGCGAAGCGGCCGCTTTGGAACAGTCGTCGGGTCATAATTCATCAAAAGCGCTTCCATCATGGAATTTCTATTCTTTTCTTTGGCACCCACATGATAAAAATGCTCTTTGTTCAACTTGTAGCAGCCATCCCAAACCGTGTCAATATACGTATTCTTTCGATATTTATTTTCATCCCAGGTAGAAAGCATAAACTTGGCATGCGATGCATACAACGCATTCTTTAAAGCGATTTCCTGTTCCTCATCCCAACTGTCGTAATAGTCAACATGACGTCCGATATAAGGCGGATCGCAATACACAAAGTCCCCTTCGCCCGCCCGGGCAATGGTTTCTTCAAAAGAACAGCAGTGAAACTCCCAATCATTTTCCGAAAATACAGTTTCTAAATGTCTGACCTGATTTACAATTTTCGTAATATATGCCTTTGCGAATCTTTTCGGCTTGTGCCCATATGGAACATTAAACTCATAGCTCTTATTAAATCGAATCATTCCATTAAAACAGCTGCGGTTTAAAAAAAGGAAATCCAATGGATCGTGCTTTTCATTAAAACGCTCCCTGATAAAATAATAATGCTCATCCTCTTTCTCGGCAAGTATGGAGCCTTCGTATTCTAAAAATTCACACACAGATTTTGCCGTAATCTTTCCTGACTGAATCGCTTTATATAACTCAATAATATGTGGGTTTGTATCCGAAAATACAGCCTTTATCGGAGCCAGATTAAATCCTACAACGCCGGAACCCATAAACGGTTCATGCCACGTGGAATTTTCTTCTAAATAAACATTTTCAGATATGAATTCCACTATTTTAGTCTTGATCCCTTGAATTTTAATCGGTGGCACATATACTTTCTCTATCATGAACGATTTCCCCAAATATATATTTAAAATTATATTGGTAGCAAACAGCAGCCATTGCTTTTGCCGCAACGGCTGCTATTTCTTGCATCTTCTATTTACTTTAGAAAATTACATTCCGCGGACAAGCCTCTTTACACTCGCCGCAGTTGGTGCATTTGTCGTAATCGATATGCGCCACAAAATCCGTAACCTTGATTGCCTCATGGGTACAAGTCTTTTCGCACTTCTTACATCCGATGCATCCGATGTCACAGCTGTTGGTCACAGCTTTTCCTTTTGCGTGAGAGCTGCAGTTTACGAATGTCTTCTGATCGTATGGAACCAGCTCGATCAGGTGTTTCGGACACTTTTCGATACATTTGCCGCAGGCTTTACAAGCTTCCTTGTCCACCACGGCAATGCCGTCGATAATATGTATGGCGTCAAAGGGGCACACTTTCACGCAGGAGCCGAATCCCAGACAGCCATAGTCACATTTTTTCGCTCCGCCTGAGGGAACGAACGCCATCATCTCACAGTCCTGAACGCCTGTGTATTCGTAATTGTCTTTGGCGATCTCACAGGTGCCGCCGCATTTTACGAAAGCCACCTGGCGCACGGTTTCGCCCACTTCCTGGCCCATGATGGCTGCAATCTCGTTTGCCGCAGCCTCGCCGCCTACCGGACAGGCGTTTACCGGAGCCTCGCCTTTTGCGATGGCGGCCGCCAAACCGTCACATCCGGGAAAACCACATCCGCCGCAGTTATTTCCCGGCAGAGCTTCACGGACAGCCACTTCTTTTTCATCTACTTCCACGGCGAATTTGATACCGGCAATCCCCAGGAATACACCGATGAAAAGTCCGGTTCCGCCTACTACTAAAGCCGCAATTATAAATCCCATCTCGCCGCCTCCTTATATCATTCCTGAGAATCCGAAAAATGCGATTGCCATCAGACAAGCTGTCAGCAACACATGGGGGAATCCCTGAAATGCTTTTGGTATGTCGTTAGTTTCCATTTTTTCCCTCAGTCCGGCCAGAATGATGATGGAGATTCCGAATCCCAACGCCGTTGCCAGACCATTGACAGTACTGCTCAAGATGCCGTATTCTTTCTGCACGTTTGTGAGCGCCACGCCCAATACCGCACAGTTGGTGGTGATCAAAGGCAGGTACACGCCCAAGCTCTGATACAAAGCCGGCATAGCCTTCTTTAAGAACATTTCCACAAACTGCACCAGGGCAGCGATAACCAGAATGAACACGATGGTCTGCAGATAGGTCACGTCAATCGGCACCAAAATAAACTTATAAATCAAACTGGCCACAAAGGAGGACAGCGTGATAACGAAGACAACCGCCGCGCTCATGCCGGACGCCGTCTCGATTTTCTTGGAAACACCGAAGAACGGACACAGGCCCAAAAACTGGCTCAGCACGACATTGTTCACCATGGCAGAGCCGATGGCTATGATCAATAATTCTTTCATGATTATTTTCCGCTCCTTCCTTTACAAATGATGTTTCCGCAGCTTGCGCAGCCTTCGCCGCAGCTGGGATTACTGGGATCGATGCCTCTCTTGGCGGCGCCCACTTTGAACTTGTTCTGGAAAGCGGCCATAAATGCCAATACCAGGAAAGCGCCAGGAGCTAAGATGAAGATGGATACAGGCTCGTATCCGACTTTGCCCAAGATGTTTACGTTGAATAATGTACCGGCGCCGATAAATTCACGGATCAGGCCCAAGATTGTGATGGACAAGGTAAACCCGAGGCCCATGCCGATGCCGTCGAAGATGGACGGAATGACTTTATTCTTGGACGCGTAGGACTCTGCACGACCCAGAATGATACAGTTTACCACGATCAGAGGAATATAGATACCCAGAGCCGCGTTCAGGCTGGGGATAAAGCCTTCCAGCAAAAACTGTACGATTGTAACGAAAGAAGCCACGACTACGATGAAAGCCGGCACACGCACTTTGTCCGGGATCACTTTACGCAGTATGGAAATCAGCATGTTAGACGCAGTCAGGATAACCGTCGTGGTCAGGCCCATGCCGATGCCATTGATGCCGGATGTGGTAACCGCAAGAGTCGGACACATACCCAGCATTAAGCTGAATGTGGGGTTCTCCGCAATGATACCATTATATAACCGTTCAGCAGGCGTATTTTTCTGCATGATTAATTTCCCCCTTTCTCATAGGTAAACGCGCAAAGGCCTGCATTTACCCCGTTCACCATCGCGTTGGTGGTGATGGTGGCGCCGCTTATGGCGTCAATCTGTCCGTCCTCGGTAGCGCCGTTCTTTGTATACTCGAATTTCTCCACGTTTTTGTCCGCGAACTGGACTTTGAATTCGTCCGTGTCCGCCTTCATGCCAAGACCGGCGGTCTCGGCGATGGACAAGATGGAGATGCCGTTCATTGTGTTGTCGTCTTTTACGCCCATGGCGAACTGGATATCGCCGCCGTAACCTTCGGATGTGGTGACATTAAATGCATAGCCGAGGGGATTGCCGCTGGCGTCCTTGGCCTGCACCACTTCGTTGATCGTCTGGGACGGATAGCCGCTCTCATCCAGGAAAGCTTCGATTTCCGGGTCTTCTTCTGACACGATCGTTTCAAAACTGTCTGCGTCTGCAAATACTGCTTTATACGCCTCATCTTTAGCCAACTGCCGCTGCTGGGCAATGGGCTCTGCCGTAATTCCCTGCACGCCGCCTAAAGCCAATCCGGCGATCAGGGTGATTAAAGTGATGGCGATGGTATCTTTTACAATGGTGTTTTTCATGCCTTCTGCCCTCCTTTTCCCAATGCTGTGGGGATGGTCGCGCGCTCAATCAGCGGAATCAACAGGTTACAGAAAATAATCGCGTAGGACACGCCCTCTGCGGAACCGCCGAAGATACGGAACACTGCGGTCACAATACCCAGGATGCAGCCATAAACCAGCTGGCCTTTCTTGGTGATCGGCGTGGTTACATAGTCAGTGGCCATGAACCATGCGCCCAGCATCAGACCGCCGCCGCACAGATGCGCCGCCACATAATTAATGTCGAAACCGCCTGTCGCCGCGGAATAGATCGCTGCAAAAACGGTAAAGCTTCCTATGTATGTAAGAGGAATCCGCAGGTCAATGACTTTCATAAACAGAAGGAAAGCCGCGCCGATTAAGATGGCGATTACGGAAGTCTCACCGATGGTACCCTGGATGTTACCTACAAACATGCTCATCACGTCAACGCTTTCGCCGGCTTTTAAGTTCGCCAGAGGCGTAGCCGCCGTCACCGCGTCCACAACAACCTTGCTGGAAGCGCCGGCGGGAAGCGTAAAGTCTGTCATTTTTCCCGCGAAGGAAATCATCAGGAAGCATCTGCCTGCCAGGGCAGGGTTCATAAAGTTCTGGCCCAAACCGCCGAAAAGCTGTTTTACCACCAGGATGGCGAAAACGCTGCCCAGCGCCGGAATCCAAAGAGCGATTGCCGGCGGCATGTTAAGAGCCAGCAAAAGTCCGGTAACGACCGCACTGTAATCGCCGATTGTCTGGGTTTTCTTCATTCCTTTGTTGTACAGCCATTCCGTCGCTACCGCGGCAATGACGGATACAACAACGATCAACAGTGCGTGAAGCCCGAAATTAATCACGCCGAATATGGTGGCCGGCAGCAGAGCTATCACGACCATCAGCATCAAATTGCTTGTGTTCACCTTAGACTTGACATGAGGTGAAGATGATACATTTATTAAATCACTCATTATCCTTATCCTCCTCTACCCATTCTTTTTCCGATTATTTAAGACCATCGCACGCATAGCGCTGATGGACTGTGTCAAGTGCCGTTTGGCCGGACAGGTGAAGCTGCAGCATCCGCAGGCTACGCACTCCATGCCTTCCCATTTCACGAAAGCCTCTTCGTTCTGGTGATCCGCATAGGTCGCCAGTCTGGACGGCACCAGGCGGGCCGGACAAACCGTCACGCATCTTCCGCAGTTGATGCAGGCCGTCTCCGGGGAGCCGGACACTTCGTCTTTTGTCAGGCACAAAAGCGCAGAGGAACTTTTCGTCACCGGCGCCTGCATGGAATACAGACTTTTCCCCATCATGGGCCCGCCGGAGATAATCTTCGCCGGTTCTTCCTTGAAGCCGCCGGCCTCTTCAATCAATTCCTCGTAAATCATTCCCGTACAGACTGCAAAGTTCTGGGGACTGGCAATGGCGTCCCCGGTTACGGTAACCACTTTATGGATCAGCGGCCTTCCCAGGACCACGGCCCTGTAGACGGCAACGGCTGTGTCTGAGTTATCCACCACGCACCCTGCGTCCGCCGGCAGCATGCCGGAGTTCACTTCTCGTCCGGTGGTGGCGTAGATGAGAGAACGCTCCGCGCCCTGCGGGTACTTGGTCTGCAGCGCTTTTACTTCGATTCTCGGCTCGTTCTTCACCAGTTCTTCCATTTTTTTGATGCAGTCCGGCTTGTTGTCCTCAATACATATGTATCCCTTCGCATGGTCGAACAGATACAGGATCGTCTTCAGTCCGGCCACCACAAGCTGCGGCTCTTCCATCATTCTTCTGTAATCGGAAGTCAGATAGGGCTCGCACTCTGCCCCATTTATCAGCACATACTCAATTTTATCTGGATCTTTGGGCGACAATTTCACATGGGTGGGGAATCCTGCACCGCCCATACCTACCACGCCGGCCTCCTGGATGCGCTTGATCACTTCTTCTTTTGTCAGGTCTTCCACCTTCTCCACGCTGGAAAATTCCACCTCTTCGTACTGCTGGTCATTTTCCACAACAATCGCGGGTACGGTGGCGCCGCCTACACTTAAGCGCGGCTCAATGGCCTTGACTGTCCCGGATACCGATGCGTGAACCGGCGCGGATACAAAGCCGCCCGGCTCTGCGATTTTCTGCCCAACCAACACCCGATCCCCTTTTGCCACCAATGGTTTGGCAGGGGCTCCGATGTGCTGGGATAACAGATAGACTAAATCTCCCTTGGGCGAAACTGACTTGATTGGCTTGTCCTTAGATAAGTCTTTTCCATCATAAGGATGAACGCCACCTTTAAATGTCAAAAGTCCCATTGTTACTCCTCCTTCTCTTGCCTTACTGGGCGCGTCTGAAAATTGCTCTCGGTCTGGAAGGAATTTTAAGACACGCTCTAGCCTCACTCCTAGAACTATACTAAAAAATAAGAAAAAAATCACTATATTTTTTTTATTTTTTGCTATATAATTTAAAAAAAATTTATAAAAGGAGAAAATCCCCCATGATCTCCCGTCAAAAAATCCTGGATTTTCCAGATTTAGACCACCGTCTGTTAGAAATTTTTTCCAATTCCCCCGTAAAGAACATTCTGGCGCTGCACATCGAAACAACCGGCTTTTCCCGGGATAACTCCGTCGTCTTTTTAGCCGGCTGCCTGCAGACTGACCAAGGACAGGGCAAATGGCTGCTGAAACAGTGGCTGCTCGACGACCTTTCCGCTGAAAAGGAGCTGCTCGGCGCACTGGCAGAGGAGATCCGGCAAAAAGACTGTCTGCTCCATTACAACGGCCTCCAGTTCGACCTGCCCTTTCTGGAAAAAAGATGCGCCCGCTGGGAGGCGCCCGTCTCCTGGCGAAACTGCGGCCAGCTTGACCTGTACCGGGTCCTTCGCCCCTGCCAAAAATTGCTGGGCCTGGAGCATATGCGGCTCTCTGATCTGGAAAAATTTCTGGGAGTCCCCCGGGCGGACGGCCCTTCCGAAAAAGAATACATCAGCCTTTTCAAAAAATACATCGCCGACAGACATCCCGACCTGGAAGAAATCCTGCTGGAATGCAACCGGCAAAACTTATGCGGCCTTCTGCGCGTCTCCGGCGCGCTGGCTTATCCCTCTTTCCTCCAGGGGGATTTTCGCCTGGAACAAAGCCAGATCGCGCAGGACGCGCTGCTTTGCAGCCTCCAGCTTCCCGCTGCCCTGCCCAGACCTTTTTCCCTGGACTGCCGCCCGAAGCCATGGGCCATATCCGGCTTTGGCCGCCAGGCGCAGATTGCGTTCCCGCTGGAAAACGGCTGCCTGCGCATGTATTATCCCAATTACAAGGACTACTGCTACCTGCCGGCGGAGGACGTGGCCATCCATAAAAGCGTGGGAGCCTATGTAGATAAAAAGAACCGTATGCCAGCCACCAAGGAGAACTGCTTCACGCGTTTTCCCTGTACCGTAGATTTTATGCAGAGTGACGGGCAAATAGAAGATTATATCCGCCGCTGCCTGAAGCTCTGATTTTCTGACGGGCTAATCCGATAAGATAGAATCCTGCCTGACAGGATTCTCCGCCTGCGGCAGGTTGCTTTCGGCAACATAATTCCTTTCCGCCGCAGTGCACTCCCGCCCGGAGGGCTTTTTATCTTATCGGGAATTCGGACGGAATTTCCGACAAGGATTAGAGCGTCAAAAGTCCATTTTCATTGGTGAGATAATTTTTTGGAGATTCGTTCCGCAAGATATGCAGTCGATGTGGTGCATCGACGCAATATCTTGTGGTGCGGAGATTCGGAAAATTAGCCGGCAAGGGAAATGAGACCTTTTGGCGAGCTAATCCGACAAGATAAAAAAGCTGCCGTACCGCCGGGCGCTTCTCCCTTGGTACGACAGCCTGTCTTTATATTCCTATTCTTCCTCTGCTGCGGCAGACTCCTCCTGCGCGTCCGCTTCCTCCTGGGAAGCCGCTTCTTCCGCGCGCATAGCGTCTGTCTGAAGGGCCTTAATGCTCAGGCTGATCTTCCGGTCTTCCCCGTTGAAATCAACCACTTTCGTCTCCACTTCCTGCCCGATCTCCAGAACGTCCGAAGGCTTCTCCACATGCTCTCTGGAAATCTGGGATACATGCAAAAGCGCGTCCACGCCTGGCTCCAATTCCACAAATGCGCCGAAATCCGTCATTCTAGCCACTTTGCCCTTGATGACTGTGCCGATGGCGTACTTCTCCGCCGCGGTCAACCAGGGGTTCTGATCCTCAAACTTCAGACTGAGGGCAATCTTCTCCCCTTTGATCTCTTTAATCAGCACTTTCACTTCGTCGCCGGCCTGGAATACCTTTCTCGGGTTCTCCACTCTGCCCCAAGACATCTCAGATATATGAAGCAGTCCGTCTGCGCCGCCCAGGTCGATAAATACGCCGAAATCGGTTACGTTTTTCACAACGCCTTCCACAACGTCTCCAGGCGCGATGCGGGCCATCAGCTCTTTCTGCTTCTCGGCTCTCTCCGCCAGCAGAAGCTGCTTTCTGTTGCCGATAATCCTTCTTCTCTTGGGATTGAACTCTGTGATGACGAACTCAATCTCCTGATCCGCATATTTCGTCAAATCTCTCTCATAAGTATCCGATACCAGGCTGGCAGGGATGAATACGCGCGCCTCATCCACAACTACGCACAGGCCCCCATCCAGAACCTGCGTCACTGGCGCTTTCAATACTTCTTCTGTCTTATAAGCCTCTTCCAGACGCTTATTGCCCTTCTCGGCGGCCAGTCTCTTGTAAGTAAGAATTACCTGTCCTTCCCCGTCGTTCACCTTCAGCACTTTCGCCGACATTGTATCCCCTACATGGACAGCCTCCGTCAGGTCAATGGACTGATCGTTTGAATATTCATTCTTTGTGATGATGCCGTCGGCCTTGCATCCAATGTTAAGAATAATCTCGTTTTCCTTTACATCGATTACAGAGCCTTCCACTACTTCGCCGTTTCTAACTGTTTTAACTGATTCGCCTAACATTTGTTCAAAACTCAGTTCTGACATGTTCAGATACCTCCTCAATAATTTTGTTTGGGGTAGACGCCCCTGCTGTAATACCTACGCAACTACTGGATCGAAACATTTCAGAATCCAAGTCAACAAGTGTCTGTATATAGTAAGTATTTTCACATTCCTTTTTGCAAATCTCATATAGTTTCTGGGTGTTGGAACTCTGCCTGCCGCCAATGACCAGCATCGTGTCTGATTCACGGGCTACGGCCTGCGCCTCCCTCTGCCGCTTTTCAGTAGCATCACAGATTGTATTTAGAATAATACTATCATACCTCTTTTTTTCCAGAATTTCAACTAAATCTTTAAATTTGGTGTAATTAAATGTCGTTTGGGAAACTACGCACATTTTTTCGTGCGATTTTGCCATAAAATCCTCTAAATCTTCCAGATCTGACGCCACGCAGGCGCCCGAGCGGCACCATCCGCAGATGCCCTGCACCTCCGGGTGGCTCCTGTTTCCGAAAATCAGGATCTCCCTTCCCTTGGCGCTTTCTTCCTCCACAATCCGGTGAATCTTCAGCACAAAGGGGCAGGTCACGTCCACACAGGCAAGGCCCCAGGCGGCTATTTTCTCATAGACGTCCTTCCCCACGCCATGGGAACGGATAACCACCGTGCCTTCTTTGACCGCCTCCAGCTCTTCGCATCCCGCAAGCGCGCGGACGCCCTTTTTTTCCAGGTCTTCCACCACCGTCTCGTTGTGAATGATGGGACCCAGCGTATAGATGGGGCCTTCGGCCTCCTCAGCCAGCCGGTAGGCCCGGTCCACCGCCCGCTTTACGCCGAAGCAGAAACCGGAAGTTTTGGCAACTTTTACTTTCATAGGCCGAATCCCCTTTTTTTTCTGTAAATGGCAAGAATCTCCTCGGCCACCTGGTCGATGGTCATTTCGGAGGAATCTACCAGCACAGCGTCTTCGGCCTGCCTCAAGGGTGAGTTTTCCCGGTTTTTATCCTGTTCATCCCTCTTTTGGATATTTTTTTCAATTTCTTCCAGGGAGCCGGAAATCCCCTGCTGCTGCAGCTCCTGGTATCTGCGCATGGCCCGTATCCGCGCGGAGGCCGTTAAGTAGATTTTCACCGCCGCGTCCGGCAGCACCTTCGTCCCGATGTCCCGGCCATCCATGACCACATCCGTTTCCCGGGCCAGTTTCTGCTGAAGCGCCACCAGCTTCTGGCGCACCTTCGCGTTGGGTGAGCTGGCGGAAGCCATTTTCCCCACTTCCTCCGCCCGCAGATAAGCCGTGACGTTCTCCCCGTTTAAAATCACCTGCTGCTCGCCGTTTTCATAGGCGATGGCAATATCCGCCTGTTCACAGATTTCTTCTATTCTGGCCGTGTCGTCGGCCGCTACGTTATGGCGCAGCAGATACAGCGCCATGGCACGGTACATGGCCCCGGTGTCCACATAGATAAATGATAATTCCCGGGCCACCCTCTTGGCTATGGTGCTCTTTCCTGCGCCGGCCGGCCCGTCAATCGCAATATTCGTCGTCATCGCTTTTTTAATCCCTTTCGTCTTATGCATTCGCCGCCGCCCATGCGGTGGACCAGGCGATCTGCAGATTGTATCCCCCAGTCAGCGCGTCCACGTCCAGCGCCTCCCCGATAATGTACAGCCCCGACGCCTTTTTGGACTCCATGGTGGACGGATGAATCTCCCGGACGGACACGCCGCCTTTGGTGATAATCGCCTCCTGGAAGCCGGCCACCCCTTCGATGGTCATGGGAAAAGCCTTGGTGACCTCCAGAAGCTTCCTGCGCTCCTGCCGGCTGACTTCGCGCGCCGGCTTATCCAGTATGCCGCTTAACTGTATCATCACCGGCGTAAGGGAGGCCGGATACAGACTGTCCGCCACATTTTTCAGCCGCTTATTGGGACTTTTCTCAAACTCCCGCAGCAGACGGGCGTCCAGCTGCTCTTCCGAAAGCGCCGGCTTCAGATCGATTTTCGCCGTCAGAGGGCTTTTACGCAGCCGCCGGCCAATGACCGCGCTGGCGGATAACGCCACCGGACCGCTGACCCCGTGGTGGGTGAATAACATCTCCCCGAACTCCTCGTACAGACATTTTTTGCCGTCCCACACGGAAAAACGGATATTCCGAAGAGACAGCCCCTGCAGTCGGCGCACATACCCTTCGGGAACCAGAAGAGGCGCAAGCGACGGGATAGGCTGTACAATCGTATGTCCCACCGATTTGGCAAACGCATAGCCGCTGCCGTCCGCTCCCGTGCTGGGGTAGGACAGGCCTCCGGTGGCGACCACGACCTTGTCGCCCTCCATGGTCACGCCGTTTTCCAGCCCGATCCCACGGATTTTCCCGTCTGCAGCCAGAATCTTTTTCACCCGGCTTTTCAGATGGATTTTCACCCCCAGCTCTTTCATCCTGCGCTCCATGGCGCGAATCACGTCCGAGGACTTATCCGATTTTGGGAAAACCCGCCCGCCCCGCTCGACTTTCAGCGGCACGCCCAGATTTTCAAAGAATTCCATGATCTGCCAGTTGTCACACTGGGAAAAGGCGCTGTACAGAAATTTCGGATTGGACGTCACCGCACCCAGCAAATCCTCTGTCTTCTCGCAGGCGTTGGTCAGATTGCAGCGGCCCTTTCCGGTAATGAATAATTTCTTGCCCAGCTTTTCATTCTGCTCAAAGACGTGAACCAGGCATCCCCTCTGGGCAAAGAGGATGGCGGCCAGCATCCCCGCCGCGCCTCCCCCCGCCACCAATACTTTTTCCTCTGCCATATTAAACCGGATACGCTCCGTTCTCCCCGTCCGCCACAGAAGCGTCCACCTTCTTCTTCTGCGCCTCTCTGTACTGGAAAAATTCTTTTGCCACCTGGGGGAACAGGGCATAGGTCAGCACGTCTTCGTCCTGCTCTTTGTAGATCTCCATCTCTTTTTCCAGCGTCTCCAGCTCGTCGGGAATCAGGTCCGCGTAACGACAGGTGACAGGCTTTGTATCCCCGATGCATTTTTTCTGCACCTCCGGGTCGAAGGGCTTCACCGTCTGGCCGTATTTGCCGCTTAAAACATCCTTGGTTTCTTTCGTGACCATCTTGTAGCGCTCGCCTGTCAGAACATTGAACACCGCCTGGGTTCCCACAATCTGGGAGG
>CAOJVE010000078.1 GCA_948444865.1 uncultured Lachnospiraceae bacterium | reverse complement strand
TGGGACCTCCGTCGGCGCCTGCGTGGGCGGCGCTTGTGTCTCCTTGGAGACGTCCGGCTTTTTCTCGGCCTCCGGCTGCTGATCGTCGGATTTATTCTTAGAATCGGATTTATCGGACTTGTCCTTGGCATCCTTCTTCTTATCTTTATTTTTATTCTCGGACACGGTCTTCTTTGCCGCGGCGGCGTCTGTATCTGCATAGACCTTTCCCGCGCCCGGACTCAAAACAGTCAGAGACAATGCCAGCAGCATGCAGCCCACTCTCACCCGATTTCTGTGATGCCATACTCTGCTCGCTTTACGATTGATCTTCTTTTTCATCTTAGACATAATTCACCTCAAAATCATCCAACCTGCTGAAAGATTCTTTCTAAGAATATCTCTTCAGAATCTGACCCAATCTAACATTAAGCGAATACATTGTATCACATTCTTTTCTTTTTTGACAGCCCCTTTTCATTTTTTTTCCATAGGCCCGCCTGAAATCCATCAGTAATGCTTGCAATTCTGCCGAAAATCATGTATCATTTTCTCTAAGTAACCGCCTTTAAAAAGGCGATAACCCATGGAATTTTTTTAACATTGGAAAAAGGAGTGAACACAATTGGACTCGAGTGACGGCATACAGATCGTCGTGCTTTTGACGCTTGTCTTTCTTTCCGCCTTTTTTTCGTCGGCGGAAACTGCCATGACAACGGTCAACCGGATAAAAATCCAAACCCTGGTGGAACAGGGAAACAAAAAGGCGCAAATCTTAAGCAAAGTTATTGACCAGTCCGGGAAAATGCTCAGCACGGTTCTCATCGGCAATAACATTGTGAATATCTGCGCATCGTCCCTGATGACGTCCCTGGTCATCCGCAAATTCGGCAATATCTATGTGGGCGTGGGCACCGGGATTTTAACTTTGGTCATCCTGATCTGGGGGGAGATCATCCCCAAGACGCTGGCGACCCTCCACGCGGAGAAATTCGCGCTGGCCTACGGGCGGATCATTTACTCGCTGATGGTCTTGCTCACCCCTGTGGTGTTTCTGGTGGAGCGTCTGGCCACCGGCTTTATGCTGCTGCTTCGGATCGACCCCAACGCCAGAACCGACATCATGACCGAACATGAACTGCGCACCATTGTAAACGTCAGCGAGCAGGACGGCGTGATCGAGAACGAAGAGAAGCAGATGATTTACAACGTTGTGGATTTCGGCGATTCCTCGGCCAAAGACGTGATGGTGCCGCGCATCGACATGACCTTTGTGGATGTGAATTGCTCTTTCGCGGAACTCATTGAGATTTTCCAAAAAGACATGCACACCCGGTTTCCGGTCTATGAGGAAAACACCGACAACGTGATTGGCATTATAAATATGAAAGATCTGCTTTTGCTGGAGCCCGGCCGGCCTTTTGTGCTCCGGGAGCATCTGCGGGAGGCTTATTTCACCTACGAACACAAGAGCACTGTTTCCCTGCTTCTGGAAATGCGTGACGCTTCCTATAATCTGGCCATTGTGCTGGACGAATACGGGGCCACCGTGGGACTTGTTTCCCTGGAAGACCTTCTGGAAGAAATCGTGGGCGAGATCCGCGATGAATACGATACGGAAGAAGAAGAGGACATTACGGAAATCGTTCCCCAGGAGGAGTACTTGGTTCTGGGGTCCGCCCGCATCGACGATATGAACGAGGAGCTTCACCTGGATCTGGATTCGGAAGACTATGATTCCATCGGCGGGTACATCATCGAACAAACTGACAGCCTGCCGGCGGAAGGCCAGACCGTCACCCTGGAAAACGGCATCCGCTTTCTGGTGGAGCGCATCGACAAAAACCGGGTGGAAAAAGTCCGCGTCTTCATCCCGGAGAATTTTTATAAAGACGCATCTGTTGAAAAAGACCTGGAGGATTAGCCTTCCAGGTCTTTTATGATCTGATGAAACTGGCTCCCGCAGCGCTCCATTTCCCCCAGAACCGCCGCGATTCCCCGCTCCTGGCGATGCCAGTTGTCCCGGTTAATCCCATCCGCCTGGCTGGGCGCCACGTAAATTTTTGTCCGTGGAAATAAAAGCTGGTAGTACAGCATGCAGCGGCGTGCGTGGTAATTTTTACAGCAGAGGATGGCTTTTCGGACCTTCAGGCCCTTTTCATCGGTAACTTTTCTGGAATAGATGGCGTTTTCATAGGTATAGGTCGCCTGATCTTCCTTTAAAATACGCGACGCATCCACCCCGTTTTTCACCAACACGTCCCGCAAAAAAGCCCATTCCGTGTCATAATCGCCCCCGTATCGTTCCTTTTTATCCAACGGGCCTGAGAATCTGTCGGACAAAATACTGAACTTACCGCTGGGCAGCGCATAAGGCGCCATCCCTTCCCTCCACAGTCCGGCCGCCCGCTCCGCCATCTGCGGATACCCATTTCCCGGTATGAAAATCACATCCGCCGGTTTAAGCGGCGTTTCCACAAAAATAAAATCCGTAATCTGCCTTAAAAACCTCTCATACATTGACATTCTCCTCTGATGACAGGGGCAAAAGCAGCCGAACCCCCAGCCGTTTTCCATCCCTTAGCGCAAATTCCATGCGCCCGCCGTGGGCGGCGACGATCTGGCGCGCCACCCGCAGGCCCATCACATGGATATTCGGATTTTCCAGTCGTCCCTCCGTGATCGCGGCCGCCTCCGGCGGTATCCCCGGCCCGGAGTCCTGAAACAAAAAGCTCAGCCAGCTCCCCTCCCGCTTCATCTGAATCCAGATAAGGCATCCCGGCGCATGCTGGACGCTGTTTCCGATCAGATTCTGAAACGCGCGGGTCAAAAGGCCCTTATCCGCCTGGATCTGCGCCCGCTCCACATTCTCGTCCACCGCAAGGTCCAACTGACAGTCCCCCAGCATTTCTTCATTATAATAGTCAGCCGCGATCTGACGCAGAAAAGAGGCCGGGCGGATTTCCTCCATGCGCAGGGGCTGCGCGTCATATTCCAGCTTGGAAGTCAGGTTCAGGTCTTCGATTAATTTCTTAATATACATGCTCTGGCGGCTGATGGCCTGGGCCTTTCGGCGACTGTCCTTATCCAATGCCGGATTACGTCCCAGGCTGTCCGCGTGGCCTAAAATCAGAGACAGCGGTGTGCGGATGTCATGGGAAACCCCCGCGATCCAGTTGGTGCGCGCGTTGTCCCTCTTGGCCAGCTGGCGGTTCTGCCGCTCCAGAATCTGTGACGTCCGGTTCAGCCGGCGGGAAAGCTCCTCCACCATGCCCTTTTCCGGCAGGGACGCCGCCTCGTTGTTGGACAGCCGTTCAATGCCCTGGGCGACGGGCCGCAAAGAGCGGTAGAACCGATAGCCGAAGAAAAGCGCCAACAGGAAAACCAGCAGCAGATTTAAGGCCACTGTGGAAAAGAAAATCTCCGGCAAATGGTCTAAAAACTGAACGGAATATTCCAGGTTAAACCGGGCCACGCTTTCCTTTCCCTGGCCCATCACCAGCACGCCGTCCCCACAGGTCCAGGTGAAGACCGGGTAATCCTTCAGATACCATTTGCTGAGCACAGACATATCCGCCAGGGTGTAGCTTCGGGGAATTTCCGGCGGAAGCTCATAGGTCCAGCCCACCTGGCCGTCGCCTTTGACCAGCATCCCCCACTGAAAAACAGACCCTTTTATCCGGCGAAGCCCCTCTTCACTCATGCGGTAACCGCCGTCCTTTTCCTTCAGTTCGCCAGCGATAAGCTCAATCTGGCGCCGGACGGAAATCGAATGCCTGTCGTCCGAAAGCCGCAAGCCCCATAGACAAAAAAGCGCAAAATTAAAGGACAGAGCCAGGGCCGTAATCAGCATAGCCGTCAGCACATATCTGCGGATGATTTTAAACAGGCCTTTCATAGATTGTCCTTTTTTTCCGCCAGCCGGTATCCCAGGCCGCGGACCGTGTGAATCCACCGGGGATTGGAGGGGTCCTCCTCGACTTTCTCCCGCAGCCGCCGGATATGCACCATCAGCGTGTTTTCGTACCCATAATAATTGTCATTCCAGACCGCCTGGCATAGCGCGTCAAAGGTCACAATATTGCCCCGGTTTTCCCAAAGCTTCTTAAATAAAAGCAGCTCCTTGGCCGTCAGCTGGACTTCCCGCCCGTCCCGCTCCACCGTGGCGTTTCGCAGATCCACCCGGTAACGGCCCAGTTGCGCCGTCTGGCTCTGCTGCATCTGCAGCGCCGGATAGACATAGGCCCTCTTTAAAACTGCCTGGATGCGCAGCAGCAATTCTTGGGGCAAAAAAGGCTTCGTCACGTAGTCGTCCGCCCCCATGCCAAGCCCCAGCAGCCGGTTGTTGTCCTCGTCCCGGGCCGACAAAAACAAAATCGGCACGTTGCTGCCCTCCCGGAATTCCCGGAACAGGGAAAAACCGTCCCCGTCCGGCAGCATCACGTCCAGAACCACCAGCTGCGGCCGCCGGGCGAACATCTCCCTTGCCTCCCGACAGGAGTACGCCTGCCGAAGCTTCTGGTAGCCTTCCCGCTCCAGCATTTCCCGCAGCATTTCCTGCAGCTCTCGGTTGTCGTCCACCAGCAAAATCTCACAAGCATATAAATCCATCCGCCGCGCCTCCTAAGCTTCTTCCTGTAAAACAAACTGAAACCGGGGATTGTCCTGCGCCGCCTGCGAAAAAACCCGAAACAGCCTGTCTCCGTAAGGCCCCAAATGCGCCCGAAGTTTGTCCCTATGAACAATGACCAGCCGCACATCCTCCGACAGATCCGTCAGGCAGTCATATAAAGCGTCCAGATTGCCGCCGTACCAGTCCAAAAATCCCAGGCTTTTCGCCAACCAGCCGTGAAGCCCTTCCTTATCCCGCACCTTGTCCCCATCCAGCAATGCTTCCGTCATCCGTCATCCTCCCCGTACAAAAGCGTAAAAGATTTATAGTGGTCTTCCGTGTAATAAATCAACCCGTCGCTGGAATAGACGATCCGCTTGGCGCCCCGGCTGTCCGCGCCCAGCGTGTCGATGTCGCACTCCTGGTATGACCGTCCGGCTTTCTTTGGAAGCAGCCCCTCGTAATTCCCAAAATGGCTTCCGCCAATGCATTTGCCCGGCGCGTAAGGCTCCAGCGAACCGCCCGTCCAGCCCAGCTTCTGCGCCTCCTTCTTGGCAATAAAATTCTCCGGCAGATGGCCATACAGGTGAAGGTACAGCGCCACCTCGTCCTTGGAATCATAGGTCCCGTCCTCCGGTAAACTGTCCTCCTCTTTTGCGGCGCCGGACGAAGCCTCCTGCGCGGACGCCGGCTGGGATTGCCCCAAATCCACCGACGCGCCCGCGCCACAGGCCGTCAAAAACAGCGCCAGCAGACAGGCGAAAAGTATGTAAATCCGTCTTTTCATGTCTTTGTCCCCCTTTTTTACAAAACAGTATATATGCTGAACGCGAGTTTGGCAAGGCTTAAAAATATAAAATAAAATTATTCTTTTTTAAGATAATTTTTATTGACTTTCGTCTGAAAATTCTTTACAGTATATACCTAATACGCTTACCCGAGCAGCCGACAGTGGCGGTTCATTACCCGTTCCGAGTTTTTATGGAAAGGGGAAATGCTTATGAGTACATACGAGATATTAACGGTCACACTAGAGCGTGTTTGAAAATTGCTTTATGTCAACCGTGCGGAGCAAATCTCCCGCAAAGTGGGGCGTGCGGGTGGCGTGAATAAATTTTCAAACACGCTCTAGCAACAGCTAACCTGATCATTGTAATACTCAGATATGTCAATAAGAAATAGCCGCCCTGCTCTCTCATAAAGAATAGGCGGCCATTTCTTTTGGCTAAATATTCATACAGGGACGGGTAGCATGCAACTACTCGCCGGCTGTTCTGTTAAGCGTATTATACATCTGAAAAGATACTTTGTCGAATAATTTAATCTAAATGTAAGGCAGCCGTCAGCCTGTTTTAAGAATCCTCCTGTATACTCTTTACATCTTAAAGAAAAGACACAAGGAGGAACCTTATGGAACTAATCATCGAAACCGAAGCCCTCACCAAGCGTTACGGCAAAAAAACCGTCGTAAACGAGCTGGATATGAAAGTCCCCCAGGGCAGCGTCTATGGCTTTCTGGGCCCCAATGGCGCGGGGAAGTCCACCACTTTGAAAATGCTTTTAGGTCTGATTCACCCGGCGCAGGGACGCATCCGCATCTTCAAACAGACCTTAAACCCCAAAAACCGCCTGGAAATCTTGAAAAATGCCGGCTCGCTCATCGAGTCACCTTCTTACTACGGGCATCTGACCGGGCGGGAAAATCTGGAGATCGTCTGCACGCTAAAAGGCGCGCCAAAGGAGGAAATCGACCAGGCGCTGGCCCTGGTGCGCATGGAAAACCAGCAGCACAAAAAGGCGGGCCACTACTCCCTGGGCATGAAGCAGCGTCTGGGGCTGGCCGCCGCCCTGCTGGGGCGTCCTCGTCTGCTTTTGTTGGATGAGCCCACCAACGGGCTGGACCCTGCAGGCATCCAGGAAATTCGGGATCTGATCGTCTCTCTGCCAAAGAAAACCGGCATAACCGTGCTGATCTCCAGCCATCTGCTCAGCGAAATCGACCAAATGGCCACCCATGTGGGCATCATCGACCAGGGCCAGCTGATTTTCCAGGACAGCTTGCGGGCTCTTCATGCGCACAGCCGCTGCCGGCTTCACATCCGCACCACCGACAACGCCGCCGCCCGGACCTGCCTGGCGCAAAAAGGCATTGCCGCCGCCGAAAAAAACGGGCAAATCATCCTGGAAGACGCCAGCGACTCAAGCGTGACCCGCGCCATACGCCTGTTGGTCTACGCGGGCGTAGGAATCCTGCGGGCGGAAGCGCCGCAGGTCAGCCTAGAAGACATTTTCCTACGCCTGACCGGAAAGAAGGTGAGCCTATGATCCGGCAGCTTCGCGCCGAACAGATCAAAGCCCGCCGCAGACGCGTGTGGGCCGTCACCGCCGCTTTGGGCCTGCTGCTCTGCCTGTGGGGCGCGTTCAACTATCGCCACGCAGACGTCAGCGATCTGGCCCAGGGCTACAGCGGGCTTTTTTACCAACTGCCCCTTTTTAACACCATTTTGCTGCCCCTAGGCCTGGCGGTCATCGCCAGCCGACTGTGCGACTGGGAAATCAAGGGAAACACACTGAAGCTTCTATGCACCCTCCAGAAAAAAGAACGCCTCTACGACTGCAAACTATTGATGGGCTTCAAACATCTGTTTCTCATCGCCTGCATGGAAACAACCGGCATTCTGGCAGCTGGCGCGCGCTTTCATTTTACGGAAAAACTAAAGATCCGCCTGCTGGCGCTGCACTTTATGACACTACTCGCGGCCGGCGCTTTCGTCTATCTTTTGCAGCAGACCCTCTCCCTTCTGTGGGAAAACCAGCTGGCGCCCCTGGTCGTGGGCCTGATCGGCTCCTTTGCCGGGCTGTTCTCCCTGTATTTTCCCAAAGAGATCTCCCGGCTGGTTCCCTGGTCGTATTTCTGCCAGTTCACGCCTATTTTGATGGACTGGAACCGCGAAACCCGCCAGCAGCGCTTTTACCCGACGGAATTTCCCACGGCCCTCTTCCTGGGATTTCTGGCGGCCACCGTGGGCGTTTACATCATCGGAAAGCTTTTGTTTGTGCGAAAGGAGGACTGACATGCTGATTCGATGCATCCGAACTGAAAATAAGAAATTAAAACATTCCATCCTCTGGCTGGCCTGCCTGGCGATCCCGCTGATTCCCGCCGTCATGGGAACCTTCAATTATCTGGGGAATCTGGAGATCCTCACGCCGGGCTGGCACAACCTCTGGACCCAGGAAACTTTATTCTACGCCAATTTTTTCAGCGCGCCTCTTGTGGCGCTGTGCTGCGCCTATCTGTGGCGGCTGGAACACCGAAACCACAACTGGAACGCGCTGATGACCGCGCCCGTGCCCGTCTGGGCCACGGTTCTGGCCAAATTCGCCGTGGCTTTTCGCTTCTTTCTCATCACCCAGTTATGGGTGGGGATTTTATTTCTGGCAAGCGGGAAATGCATCGGCATGGAAGGACCCGCGCCCGTGGAAATCTTAGGACAGCTTTTGCGGGGCACGCTGGCCGGGGCCGCCGTCGCCGCTGTACAGCTCTTCCTCTCCATGGCCATCCCCAGCTTCACCCTGCCCGTGATCCTGGCCTTTATCGGCAGCATTGGCAGCATTTACGTCACCGCTAAGGGCCTTGGTTTTTTGTCCCCCTACGCGCTGCTGATGCTGGGCATGAACGCCAACCACCAGGAAAATATGCTGGAAGGGCAGCTTTTTCCTTTCCTGGCCGCTGTAGCAGGATTTGCGCTTCTCTTCGGCCTGCTTTCTATAATCTGGCTGAAGAAAAAGGATATTAGAGCGTGAGAAGATATTCTTTCAGAAAATCGTAGATCTCATCGGGCATGGGCGGGCATCCGGGCAGATTCCGGGAAAATCCTCTGGCGCAGTTTCCAATGCCCAGCCTGCCGGACTGCTTTTTGTACCCCTGGCCGATGCAGATCTTCGTGTCCAGCTTGCTCAAAAGCCCTTCTTCCCGCAGGCGGTCCAGCGCCGGGAGCAGATAGCCGTAGCAGGCACTGCAGGACTCCACTTCCTCCACCGCGTCCTGAAGCTCCACCACTTTTCGGCTTTTTGGCACAGTGAAGTCCTGGAAATCCACCTGGGACAGTTCCCCGGCTTTGTATTCGTGGATCTGCGCCTGCCTCCAGTCGCCGCAGCCCGCGCCCAGCTCTTCCGCCATGCCAATATAGGGAACGTCTTTTTTCTCATATCCCATCATATGGCAGACCCACGCGTCGGCCAAAACCGGGTCGGCCGCCGTCCAGATCTGGTTTCGCACCACTGGATTGCCGCCGTCCTCGAAGTCCAGATCCCCGCAGATATGGTCCACCACGATAAAATCCTGCCGGATTCCCGCCGCCAGATGGGCGATGGGCCGGTGCAACCCCATCTGGTGGAAACGCCGCTTCTCCGCGTTGGGAATCAGCCCTTTCATATTTTTCAGGGCGCAGGTGATCTTTGTCTGACAGTGACCCTTCAACACCGGCGCGTTAATCATAAAATCCACCGCATCCGCACAGTCGCACACGGCCAGCTCCATGCCCTTACAGTCTTTTTTCTTCCAGGAATCCTTCTGGGCGTCTATAAATTCGACCTGGTAATGCCGGCAGAGCTTGTCATAGCCGCAGACCTGCGCCGCCTCGAAAGTCTTGGCCCCCACCCAGGCGCCTTCCATGACCGCTATGCGCTTTACGCCGTACATCTGCAGATATTCAATAATCCCCGCTACAACTTCCGGGTGGGTGGTGGCCCCCTCCGAAGCCCTGGACGGCGACACCAAATTGGGCTTAATGCCCACCTTGCAGGAACGGTCCGGTATCCGCCCGATTAAGTCCGAGGCTTCTAAAAGCTCCCGGGTCATCTCTTTGTAATTGGTTCCATGATTGACTAAAATCTCATTCTTATTCATATTCGTCTCCTGTTTTTCTTTATACTATCACAGAATCGGCAGAATGAACAGACCTCCCCCGTACTAGAAACTCTTGAAAATTTCTCTTGTTTTTTCCCTGTGTCTGTGATATATATGAGGTTACTATAAAATGAGGAGGCGATGACAAAATGAAAACGGTCCGCAATCCAATTACCGAAGGCGTGATCTGGAAACAGATTTTGATTTTCTTTTTCCCCATTGTTCTAGGGACGTTTTTTCAGCAGCTTTATAACACGGTGGACACCATTATTGTAGGACGTTTCGTGGGCAAAGAGGCCTTAGCCAGCGTGGGCGGCTCGGCGGGACAGCTGGTGAATCTGGTAGTTGGCTTTTTCACCGGGCTGACTTCCGGCGCCGCCGTCGTGGTTTCCCAGTTCTGGGGCGCCAGGGATACTGACCGCGTAAAGGAAGCGGTTCATACGGCCTATGCTTTTTCCATCGCCGCCAGTTTTCTCATCACCGCTTTTGGCATCGCTCTGACGCCGGTGCTTCTGCGGTGGATGCGCACGCCGGAGGAATTGATGGACGGCTCCGCGCTGTATCTGCGCATTTATTATGTGGGCATTCTGTTCGTTTTTGTTTTTAACACAGGCTCCAGCATCCTGCGGGCGGCCGGCGACTCCCGGCGGCCTTTATACTATCTGATTATCTGCTGTATTTTAAATATTGCGCTGGACGTATTTTTCGTGCTGATCTGCGAGATGGGCATCGCCGGAGTCGCCGTCGCCACCGTTTTGTCCCAGGCGGTCAGCGCCTGTCTGGTCACCCGGGCTTTGATGAAGGCCGACGGCGGGCTTTGCCTGCGGCTAAGAGGCATCCGGTTCGCGAAAAGGATTCTGCGCTCCCAGCTTTACATAGGCGTCCCCACCGGACTGCAAAGCGCCATGTACAGTATTTCCAATATTATTATCCAGACCGCCATCAACCGCTTTGGAACGGACGCCATGGCCGCCTGGGCCGCTTTCTGGAAGCTGGACGCTATTTTCTGGATGATCAGCAGCGCTTTTGGCATTTCCATCACTACGTTTGTGGGGCAAAATTACGGGGCCCAAAAGCACGGACGCATCCGAAAAAGCGTCTGGATCTGCGCTGGCATGCAGGCTTTCGCCGCGGTCCTTATCTCCGCCGTATTTTTGATTTTCCGGGCGCCGCTTCTGTCTATTTTTACCGCCGACCGCTCCGTGATCGCCATCGGCTGCGGGATGATCGCCATACTGGGGCCTTTTTATGTTTTCTTTACCCCGGTGGAAATCCTCTCCGGCGCGCTGCGGGGCATCGGCGACGTGCTGATTCCCACCGCCATCACCGTCTGCGGCGTGTGTCTGCTGCGCGTCGGATGGGTTCTAATCGCCCTGCCCCTGCGGCCGGAAATCTCCACCATCATGGCCGGCTATCCGGTGACCTGGCTCTTAAGCGGCATCGCTTTTTTGATTTATTACGCCGTTTCTATGCGCCGGTTTGGCGAAAAATAAAACAGGAAAAGGCCATCGAAAGCTTGGACGGCGCGTCCCCTTTCGATGGCCCATCGGTTCACAGGATTATTTGGCGTCTTTGGAAATGCGGATCACACCTTTTACAATGTCCGCCTTGTTGTGAATGCTGCGGTCCATGCCCTCCTGCACATCGTCCAGATCGAAGATGTCTGTGACAATGCCTTTTAGGTTCACTTTCCCGGCCGCCACCGCGTCGATGGCCATGGGATAGATGTGGCGGTAGCGGAACACGCTCTTAAAGGTCAGCTCTTTATCCAGAAACAGGCTCATAGGCAGCGTCATCTCGCCGCTTGCGCTGTAGCCTACCAGAACGATGTTGGAGCCTTTTTTCGCCATGTGGATGGCCTGCACCGTGGTGATCTGGGTTCCCGCCGTCTCAATGACCAGATCACAGCCTTTGCCGTCGGTGAGCCGCATCACTTCTTCCACCGCGTCTTTTTCCTTGCCGTTGATCACGCCGTCCGCGCCCAGCTCCATGGCCTTGTCCAAACGCTTCTGCATCACGTCTACTACGTAGACTCTGGAAACGCCCATGGCTTTTAATGCCATCATGCTCACCAGTCCGATGCAGCCGGCACCTGTAACCACCGCCGTCTGTCCCGCATGGGCCTCGCCCTGCACCGCCGCATGGAAGCCTACGGCCAGAGGCTCAATGAGCGCCCCTTCCAGCGTGCTCACATTGTCTGGGAGCTTGAAGCACAGGCCGGCCTCATGGGCCACATACTCCTGAAATACTCCGTCCACCGGAGGCGTGGCGAAAAAGACTACGTCCGGGCAGAGATTGTATCTGCCTGTCTTACAGAACTCGCACTGTCCACAGGTTTTGCCGGGCTCTAAGGCCACCCGGTCGCCCACCTTCAGATGCTTCACGTCTTTGCCCACTTCCACAACCACTCCGCCGGGCTCATGTCCCAGAACAAACGGAGGCTTCACCACATAATCTCCAATGGCGCCTGTCTCATAATAATGCAGGTCAGAACCGCATATGCCCACGTAATCCAGCTTTACCAGAACTTCGTCAGCCGCGGGCGTCGGGATATCCCTCTCTTCAAACCCCATTTTTCCAATGCCCAGCATCACGGCCACTTTCATCTTACCTTCCATTGAACAGATCCTCCTTCATATATTTTCCTGACACTTTCTTAAACATTTTATTTAAGTAATTATATTATGCATCGAAACCGCCAAAAAGTCAATGCGGCTGTTGAAAAATTTCCGGAAAAATAGTATGCTGAAAAAGAAATACATAAGAATCAGGAGGTATCATATGATCGGCACCATTGTCAATACGGGAACCATTCTGGCCGGGAGCCTGCTGGGCAGCCTGATCCGAAAAGGCATCAAGGAGGAATACCAGGGTGCCCTTTACAACGCCATGGGGCTGGCCGCCACCGCGCTTGGCATCAACGCCGTGGTGGGAAATCTGCCGGACAGCAAGTATCCCGTTTTGTTTATCCTAAGCCTGGCCTTGGGCAGCCTGCTGGGAACCATGGCCAACCTGGACGGGAAGTTCCACGCCCTGGTGGGAAAATTTTCCCGCTCCAATCTGGGACAGGGGCTTTCCACAGGCATTCTGCTCTACTGCATCGGCGCCCTGTCCATCCTTGGCCCCATCCAGAGCGCCTTAAACAACGACCACACCTATCTGTTCACCAACGCCACCCTGGACTTTGTGACCTCCACCGTGCTGGCCTCCACCTATGGCATCGGCATGGCGCTGGCCGCCCCGGTCCTCTTTTTGTGGCAGGGAAGCATCTATCTGTCCGCCGGTCTGCTCTCCGGGTTTATTTCCCAGGAACTGATGGGTGAGGTGTCCATTGTGGGCGGCGTTTTGATTTTCAGCTCCGGGATGTCGATTCTGGGCGTAAAGGACTGCAAGACTTTAAATATGCTGCCCAGTCTGCTTGTTCCCATCCTGTG
>CAOJVE010000077.1 GCA_948444865.1 uncultured Lachnospiraceae bacterium | reverse complement strand
CCGTGTACGTGTGCGCGTCTCTGTGCGCTCTGGCCCGCTCCAGCATTTCCTGCTGCATAACTTCCAGCGTCCGGCAAACCTTTTCCCCGATCTGATCCAGCGGCGCCACGATCTTCTCCCGGGTGTCTCTGCGGACAATCACCGCCTGTCCGGCCGCGATATCCTTGGGCCCGCATTCCACCCGCACGGGGATTCCGCGCATTTCCTGCTCGGAGAATTTCCATCCGGGACTCTTGTCCGTATCGTCCACCTTCGCCCGCAGCCCGGCGTCCTTCAAAGTCTGGCAAATTTCCTGCGCTTTGGAAAGAACTCCTTCCTTGGTCTGCTGAATGGGAATCACCATCGCCTGGGTGGGCGCAATCTTCGGAGGCAGCGCCAGTCCGCTGTTGTCCCCGTGAACCATAATCAGCGCGCCGATAATCCGGGTGGACAGCCCCCAGGATGTCTGGTGCACGTACTCCAGCTTATTTTCGGGGTTGGTGTACTGGATGCCGAAGGCCCTGGCGAATCCATCGCCGAAATTATGGCTGGTGCCTGACTGCAGGGCCTTCCCGTCGTGCATCAGCGCCTCAATGGTGTAGGTGGCGTTGGCGCCGGCAAATTTCTCCTTGTCTGTTTTCTGGCCCCGGATCACCGGAATGGCCAGGACTTCCTCGCAGAAATCTCCGTATACGTTCAGCATCTGGATGGTCCGCTCCTGGGCTTCCTCCTCTGTGGCGTGGGCGGTATGCCCCTCCTGCCATAAGAACTCACGGGAACGCAAAAAAGGCCGCGTGGTCTTCTCCCAGCGTACCACGGAGCACCACTGGTTGTACACTCTGGGCAAATCCCGGTGTGACTGGATGTCTTTCGCGTAAAAATCACAGAACAGCGTTTCGGAAGTGGGCCGCACGCACAGCCGCTCCTGCAGAGGCTCCAGCCCGCCGTGGGTTACCCAGGCCACTTCCGGCGCAAACCCCTCCACATGATCTTTTTCCTTTTGCAGCAGACTTTCCGGTATGAACATGGGCATGGACACGTTCTCCACCCCCGTTTCCTTAAAGCGGCGATCCAGCTCCGCCTGGATATTTTCCCAGAGCGCATACCCCGCAGGCTTAATCACCATACAGCCCTTTACGCTGGTATAGCCCACCAGTCCGGCTTTCTTCACCACGTCTGTATACCACTGGGCGAAATCCTCCTCCATGGAAGTAATCGCCTCCACAAACTTTTTCTCCTTGGCCATTTTCTTGTCAATTCTCCTTTCATTAATCCTTATGCCATGCGATCACAAACGCTTTGCAATCGCCTAATCCTTGTAATCCGAAACCAGCACGGACTGATAGCCCGCCGCCTTTAACAGACGGTTCATGATCGCCTGCCCCATCCGGGGCGTGTGAAAAGATTCCGAATAAATGCACGACACACGCTCCCGGTCAAATTCCCGTAAGGCCTGGTAAAGACGCCGGGCAATGTCCTCCTCCGACCGCCGGCTTCCCACGCTTTTCACCACTCCATAACGATACAGCCCCGCCGTCTCGTCGCAGGCCAAAATGCCCGCCTGCCCCCCGGCCTGACTCTCCTCTTGGGCAAGGCGGTTCAGATAGGCGGCCACCGAACCGGCCTCCCCTTCCACGATCGTGAGCGGCGCCTGGGGCGCGTAATGGCGGTAGCGCATGCCGGGCGCTTTCGGCGGGCCAGATCCCGGCCTGTCAAGCCCCGGGTCCAGCTCCACCTGCCCGATGCGGGACGCCAGCATTTCCCGGCTGATGAATCCCGGGCGCAGAATCACCGGCGGCGACTCGGTGAAATCCACAATAGTGGACTCCAACCCGATTCCCACCATCCCGCCATCTAAGATCATTTCTATTTCGTCCCCCAGATCCTCCGCCACATGGGCGGCCAGCGTGGGGCTTGGCCTTCCCGAACGATTGGCGCTGGGCGCGGCCACAAATCCTCCCGCCGCCTGAATCAGTGAGAGCGCCACTGGGTGATTGGGCATCCGAACCGCCACGCTCTCCAGCCCGCCCGTGGTTTCATAGGGCACCGCCCGGTTTTTGGGAAAAATCATGGTCAACGGCCCCGGCCAGAACTCCCGCGCCAGCCGCAGCGCCCCGTCCGGCGTCTGCGCCGCCACTTTGAACAAGTCTTCCAGCCTTGCAATATGCACAATCAGCGGATTATCCGACGGGCGTCCCTTGGCCCGGTATATGCGGCTGGAAGACTCCGGGCGCAGCCCGTCTCCGCCCAGTCCGTACACCGTCTCCGTGGGAAAGGCCACCAGCCCCCCGCCGCGCAAAATCCTCCCGGCCTTTTCCATAATCTCCCGCTGCGGATTCGCCGGGTCCACTTTTATCATTTCTGCTTTCATGGCAAATTTCCTTCGCTATCGGCTACTCCCCATCCATAATGGATTCATCCACATGAACGATCAGAGATTCATCGTCAAAAACAGCTTCCCCCAGGCTTCGCAACAGCTCTTCATTTAAAGCAGGGTATTTCTCCCGCTCCATCTGGCCCACGAAAATATATTCCACCTGGAACTCTTTCAAAAGCTCCCGCACCTCGGCCTCGTCCGTGGACGTGTAAATCCGTTCGATCTGCGACGATTTCTCATTGAGATCATCCGTATCCTGCCGCCACAGCCATTCGTGGGTATACCATCCCAGTATTGTGGGAAGCCCCGTCATGGCCGACACCCGGCAATAGTCGCTGTAACTGTCCCCGTTGGCCTCCAAAACCACCGGCGCGCCCTCCACATGGGCTTGCAGCCAGCGAATGGCCGGCGCGTCCTGCGGATATTGATTTTCCAGATACGCGGTGGCGTTCAAGCCCTGGTAGTCCTGCCTGTCCCAAACCCGGCCATTCCACTGCTTCACCGAAGTCACCGTATAGCCGGCGGTCAAAAGCACGCCCGCCACGCCCAGCGCCCCGGCTGCCCGCGCCCATTTCCTGGATCTGCCCCCTTTTAGGGACGCGTCCGCCAGAAAACGAACGGAAATATACCCCAGACCGACGCCGAATAAAATAAACGCCTGGTAGGTCAGCTTAAACATGGTGTTGGAACGGGCGGAAGTCTCCTCGTAAATGTCCCGCACATAGACCAGTTCCGGGAGCGCAATCAGCCCCAGCGCGCACAGGCACAGAACCGCCACATAAAGATCCGGCCTTTTAGTCCGGGCCAGAAATTGAAGCGGCGGACATTTTCCCCTCTCCAGACACAGTTTCAGCAAAAAGAGCAGCGCCATCACAACTGGAAACGCCCAAAGAACACAGAGCTGATAAAAGGCGGAATGATTCGACGCCAGCCGCACCCCCTGCGCCATGCCGCTGTCAAACCGCAAGGTAAATGGCAGCGCCACCGCCAAGCCCAGAATCAGCATCTGCGCCCACTGAAGCGCACTGTACGCCGTCCCCCTTTTCCAATCCCGAAACCGCGCCAGATTTCCGAAAAAGCACACCCCGCATGCCACCACGTAATAGATGGCGAAATCCCAGGTATTCGTCCACTGAAAAATCCCAAAAAACACGCCGCACATCAAAAGCGGCCACTGAAGCGGCGCCCGTTCTTTCGGGTATTTTCGCCTCTTAATCCACGCGTACAAAAGCCCGATGACCGTCAGCACGAAGAATACATTCAGCACATGCGCATGGAGATCCCCCAGTATAAACGAATAGGAGGGGAATTCGTGGATGGTCCTGTCCATGTTTTCCGGGTCGTGGCCGATATAGCGGGTGGAACTGGGAAACCAATAGTCCTCCTTGGCCTTCCCCAGCCAGGGCAGAATCTTGCCGTAAATAACATAGTGCATATTTCCCGACAGGGAAACCGCCGTCCCAGCCAAAAGCCCGGACCATGCCGGCAGCATTTTCCTCGCCTTCCCATAATAATCCGCTGCCGCCTGTCGGACAAGGGAAAAAGGCAGCGCAAAGGCCATGCCCGCCACCCATGTGCGCATCAGGTGGTACGTGGAAGAAACTTGCGTCCCGGTCAGCTTCGTTAGAAACACGGCGTAATACTGCCCGCCATAGTAGTAATTCATCGGCTCCTGACTGTACCACATATCCGTGGCCGGAAGCGCGTCGCTGCGCATCATGGCTTCCATAAACCCGTAATCCATGAATTTTTCCACCCCATGGGCCTGGGGATGAAAGCCCGCCACGTATGTCCACAAAAGAAACGCCAGATACATAAGCGCCTCTTCCCAGAAAATCAGGCCGATCTCTTTTTCATCTTTTGGCAAAACATTGCGCCCCTGCCGCCGCTGCGCAAAAAGCAGCCCCATATTCGCCGCGATGCATAAAGCCACGATTGCCCGGCAGGTCACAGGCGTAAACCGCAAAAAGCCAAGCGTAACCGGCGCCCAGGCCGCGTAACCGCAAACGGCAATGGCGATGGCCTTGGAAAACAGCCAGCCCCGGTCCTGAAATCCCGCGAACAGCGTCCCGGTCAACGGCATAAACAGGCAGCCCAGCGTCCAAATGGCCAGCCACCAGACCAGAAAAGTTTTACTGTCCTCGCCCAGCAAAAAGATGCTCAAACCCGCCAGAAAAATTACAAGCAGGGCCTTGACTTCCCACCGCGATCTAATTTTTTCCTGTATTGTCATGGTTTTTCGTCCCTCAGATTCAACGCGCGATCCGCCTGCGCATCGCCATAAACTGCCCGACGGCTTTCCACCCGGTCTTTGCCAGCGCCTTCATGTCAAACGTATTTTCCCCACCCTGTCGGGGCAGGAACGTAATGGGGTAATAATGAACTCCCATGTTTTTCTTGGTGTAAATCACGGTGATCAGCACATTCGACAGGAAAAAGTTCTTGGGAACTTTTCGGAGAACTTCCCGAAGCTGGCTGCACTGCATGAGGCGGTAGGGAGAATTTGCGTCTTTCACCCAAACGCCAAAAATCGCCAGCAGCGTCATTCGGAGAACCTTCGTCACAAACACTCTGGATGCGCCGTCTCCCCGTTTCCTGCGGTACCCGATAAGAATCCCGCATTTCTTTCGGTTCCTCCAAAACCTGGAAAACTCCGAAGGCAGAGTTTGTCCATCCGAATCCGTCTGAAACACATAGTCGGCCCCGTGGCGGATCGCATATCTGTACCCCCTAAGCACAGTGGGGCCATGTCCCTGATTTTCTTTGGTGAGAACGGTCAGCTGCGGGTACGCGTCCTTTAACTCTGACGCGATCTTATACGTATTGTCCTGGCTCCCGTCATCTATCACTACCAGCCGGCTTTCCGGCCCAATCCCTTCCACCATCGGATGCCACTGAGCAATTACTGATTTAATAGTTTCCTCTTCGTTGTACGCAGGTATGATTATATATAGCTTATCCATTTATCCCTCCATCCTGCCGGACGCGCCCCCGCCAGGCAGGGCGCGCGATTACGGTCAGGAGCGCTTTTACATTTACTGGATACGCTCTCTACTATATCACATAATCAGATGGCAAGCTAGAGGCTGTTTGCATTTTGGGATAAGTATTCCTGAATTCCCTGGCCCACCGCCTCCGCCACCTTCTTCTGGTACTCCTCTTTTTGCAGAAGCTCGGCCTCCTTTGGGTTGGTCATAAACCCACATTCTACGATATTAAGCGTTCCGGGACTCTTTTTCAGAAGATAGTATGTGGTATTCCCTTTTGCCTGGCGGGGACTTTCCACCTGCAATTTTTCATTCATGCAATCCTGGATGCATTTGGCCAGCTTCTCCCCTTCCACGGAATCCGCGTAGTAAAACACCTGGGGGCCTTTCACCGCAGAGTCGGGATAACTGTTCTGGTGTATGCTCACCGTGAGCAGCGGACATTTTTCCCCGATAAAAGCCACCCGGTTCTGCATATCCTGCGCTTTTTGGTTTTTACTTCCCGGCTCATACAGGCCCTTATCCTCGGTCCGGGTCATCTCCACGTAATACCCTGCTTTCTCCAGATAATTCTTCAGTCTTTTGGCGATCTCCAGATTCAGATCCTTTTCCCGCAACGTCTCCGTCACCATGCCCGGGTCGTCGCCTCCGTGTCCCGCGTCCACCACGATGGTTTTGGCCGCCTTTTGGTTCTGCGCGACCACATGGACCACTTCCCTGGAAAGCATAAACACGCCCGCCAGCAGCAGAACGCCCATGCACATTTCTAAAGCCCTTCTTGATCTCACTATAAAAATACCCTTTGCGCATATTCTGTTAAATATATGCTGCAAAGGGCAACCGGCATACATAATAATCCCGGATTATGCCGCCTGTGCATTTTACAGGGGATCTTCTCCGCCGAAAATGTCTTCCATGTGTCTGATCAGCTCCTGGTCGGTGGGAACCGGCAATTCCCCCTCCCGGTCCAGACGCGTCAGTTTTTCGGGAATGGCGTTTAAAATCCGGTGCACTTCTTTATAAGATTTCATAAAGCTGTTCTGCGCCTGGTTTATGCCGCTGATCATCTGGTGCATCTCATCCTGCGCCGCCTGGTAGATCGCCCGCGCCTCTCTCTGGGCGTCCTGGCAAAACGCCTTGGCCGCCTGCAGGGACATTTTCCCAAGCTCCTCCGCGTCCTGGTGCGCTTTTCTCAAAATATTTTCCGCCTCTTTTCGCGCTTTTTCCAGAATGGCTTTGCGCTCATCCTGCGCCTGCCAGATGATCTCCTCGGACTCCTGGCGGATCGCCTCCGCCGCCTCTAAGGCCTGCTTTCGGATCTCCGCCGCATCCTGCTGCGCCTCCTCCCGGGTGGACTCGGCCACCCTTAGGGCCTGCTGGCGCACGTCCCCGGCTTCTCTCTGGGCGCTTAGCAGCATGGAGTCGCACTCTTTCCGGGTCCGCTCCTGAATATCCTGGGGGAGAAGCAAAAGCTCTTCTTCCGTCAGCTTGCTTAAAGCGTGCTGCTCCATCTGCCAGGCCGCCCTGTCTTTTGTTTTTTTATAATTTGTCGTCCTATTCCAGCCCATTTTTCAGCACCTGCCAAACATTTTTCTGCTCAAAGCCCAGCCGCCAGGACGCCACGCCCGCCAGGCCGTACTCTTTCACGAGCCCCATCTTCACTTCCAGCGACTGCGCGTCCTCCAGCCACACTTGGTAAAGCGTATCCGCATCGCTGAATTCTCCGTAATTCTGACACACATTCTTATCCCAGTAGGTTTCGATCTTGTTCTTTTTCACAAATCTGGCCGCGTCCCACATGCCCAGCGCCTCACTGCTCACCACGCCCGCCGTGGTCTTCCAGACCCTGGTGTAAAAGGGCACCGCGTTGATCACCTTCTGGGCCGGAACCGCCGCCACCGTGTCTTCCACCCCTTGTTTAACCCAGGGATAAGAAGCCACCGATCCTGCCGTGGGGGAGCCCGCGTAGTTCTCGTCATAGCCCATGATGATCACATAATCCGCCACCACGCCCTGCTCCTGCCGGTCGTAATGGGCGGTGTATTCCTGGGGCACCGGATTGTCCACGGACAGCACGATCTGGTAAAGCCGGCACTGTATGGACAGTTCCCTTAAAAACTGTATAAAATGCGCGCCGGCATCCTCGCTTAACTCTTCCAGATCCACGTTGATCCCGTCCAGGCCAAACTGCCGCGCCTGGTGAATCAGCTGGTGGATCAGCTTCGTCCGAGAGGAAGTGTGGGACAAAACTTCAAATGTGCTGACATTTTCATCAAAATTGCTCACAAGCCCCCAGACTTCCATCCCCATGGCGTGGGCTTTCTGCACGTATTCCAAAGAAGCCAGGCTGCTGATCTCCCCCTGGTTGTTTATGATGGAAAACCAGGTGGGGGATATGACATTGACCCCGGACACGCCCTCCAGCATCATATCCAGCATATCGTTGGCATCCGTGTTGGTCACCTGATGCCAGGTGAGGTTAATGGGATGGTCCCGGGTTATGCTCGTGTACTGCGGCGCCTGGAACTCTCTCTCGTAACTCTGCGTCTGCGGCTCACCTTCCAGCTTGCTTGTTTTTATGTACCCGACGTAGCCGTCATCTGTGACTACGCACTTCCAGTCGTCCAGATCGTCCAACATGCGAAGCGTTTTTCCCTTCTCCACCTCTGTCAAAATCTCGCTTTTAATGCCGCCGCGATAACGCACCTGTGTGTCTTCCTTCACCTGCACCACCGGAACGTCCGACCACTGATACTGCACCGCAAGCCGGTCCGGCTGCTGCAAAAGCGTGTACTCAATGTCCGTCATCTGTTTTACAAAAGCGATGTTCACATAGGGCGCGCCGTCTATCACTTTGCAGATGATTCCCTCCGCTGACCGGCTCTCTTCACCTACCATATAAGAATTTGCCTCCGGGGCAATAATCATTCTCTCCGTAGGCGTTGTATACAGCAATATATTTTCATTGGAATCCCAATAAAACCGCTTGTTCAAGTAACCGGTCACAGCGTCAAACGGCACGAAGACGTTTCCATCCGCCAGCCTGCCGCCCTTTTCCAGAATTTCCCCGCCGAAAATCAGCGGGATCTCCCCGGAGTCCTCCATTCCATAATAGGCGACCGGGTCCATCCGATCTTTCGTGGGTATATACTTCTGTATAATGTGCACTGCCAGGCCAATCACGCCGATGAAAAGTATCAGCGCTAGAACTGCCATAATCAAGGTAAGCTTCTGTTTTCTCTTTCTATACAGCATACTTTGGTCCTCCTACGGAATCCATTATAGCACATTTTGGCTTTTCGTCATTAATAAAATCTTTTTTTTACGACTTTTTTCGATCGAAGCCGCCGCAAAAAGGCGACGCGAATCGCCCGCGCCCCGCAGGCCGGTTATGCATGGAACGCTGTCAAAAGTTGTCAGTATGCCTTGCGCCTGCGGAAAAAGCGGACCTGGATCCTTAACGCAATCCTCTTGTGTTTATCCTGTCAAAGTCTATTTTCCGAATCTCTCCTTTCTCATTTTGGATATAATCCCGCATATACCCGCCATCCTCTGCGATCAAATGGGCGTGGACAATTTCGGAGGGACTGCTGGGAAACCCTTCTAAATTCAAGGATATGCCCTTCTGTCTGTACTGCTCCAGCTCATGCCGCAAATCGTGCGGGTTCACATGGTTCTTTTTTCTTGCAGTCTTTCGTGATATACCCGTCTTGCCTTCCCCTTTCTTAAAACATTATTTAGAAAACGCCATAATTTTTAAGAAAAGATGACTCTCATAACATTGGAAATTATATGCGGCAGACAGCCGCTGAATTTCTTAAGAATAAATAGAATAACTGAAATGCTCTTACCTGAAATATCAAACTATATTTCTGACAGTCAGTCAAAACTTTTTTATCTGCGGGATTATATGGTTAATTGCGTCACATTATTGTTGCATCAGTCATCTTTTCTGTATTTATTATAACATTTATATTTATCTTTGCAATAGCTTTTATGAAATATTTAGGACTTTTTTATTTTTTTAAAAGAATCACACAGTTTTGCCAAGAATCCGCCTTCCTAGCCAAACTGTGTGATTGCTTAAAATACGCTATTTGATTTGAATGGTCACAACTGTGGATGTCTTTTCGTATTTGGCCGTGGCCGCCGCTGTGATCTTAACCTTTACCGTTCCTTTTTTCTTCAACGTCATCTTTCCGGTTTTTGACTGAATGGACGCGCAGCTCTTTCCGCTTATGATGCCGTATCTGAGCGTCCCTTTGGCCTTTGCTTTCAGCTGGAAGGCTTTGGAGGACTTCTTCCGGCTATAGGATTTCCGGACATTTGTAATCTTCTGCGCAGCCTTTTTTACCTTCAGCGTAACGGTTTTTGCTGCCTGGTAACAGTTTTTCGTCCCTTTGGCCGTGACGGTGAGCTTCGTTGTCCCGTTTTTCTTAATCGTCACCTGGCCTGTGGACGGGTGGATCGTCGCCACCTTGGGATTGCTGGATTTATAGGTGAGCTTTCCGTCACCAAACGTGCGCTTCGCGTCCATTTTAAAGGGCTTCGCCGAAGCGGTTTTCGTAAGGTTGGACGCGGCTATGGTCTGGTGCGCTTTGTTTATGGTATAACGCAGCGTCACCGTTCCCGTGTAGTCGTTCATGCCGGAAATCCACACGCTGTGCCTTCCCACGCTTTCGTCGTAATCATACTGGACTTTGTAGTCCGCGTTTCTCACAACGTCGCCGTTGCTGCAGCGCACCGATGGCGTGATGAATCCGCCGGTCCATTTATAGGACGCGGCCGCCAGGCTGAACTGCCTGCCGTTCAGCGCTTTTGTGGTGATGGGCTCAAAGCCGTGGCCGCGCTCTTCGGCAAATGTCTGGATGGTGGAGCCTCTGTATCCCTTAAATGTAAGAATGCTCTCATCTGACAGGAAATTCCCATTATACTCTGCCTTCTGGGAATGGATGGTCATGTTCTTAAGGGCTGTGCAGCCGCCGAACGCCCAATAGGCAATGCTTAATAAATTCTTTCCGATGCGCACGCTCTTTAGGCCTGTGCAGTTTTCAAAGGCCCGATCGCCGATGCGCAGCAGGTTGTCGTCCAGCGTGACTTTTGTAAGAGCCGTGCAGCCATAAAATGCATAGCTGTTGATATCTGTGATATGCTCTCCGAAATAAACGCTTTTTAACGCGATGTCTCCGCTGAAAGCCTCGCTCCCCACATAGACGCAGGAGTCCCCGATGTGGGCGGAGGTCAGGGCGGGGCAGTTTTTGAAGGTTCTGCTCTCGATCGCCGTCACGCTGTTGGGCAGCGATATGGAAGTTAATTTTTCACAGTTTTCAAAGGCGCTCTCGCCGATGGTCTTTACCCGGCTTCCCAGCTTCACCGTCTTTAAATTCTGGTCATCTTTGAACGCGTAGCCGCCGATGCTGGTGACGCTTCCCGGTATGGTCACGCTTCCCAGCGACGTGCAGCCCTGGAAGGCCGAACCTCCGATAGTCGCCACTTGGCCGCCTATGGACGCGGTTTTCAAAGACGCGCAGAAACAAAACGCCTCATCCCCAATCGCCTTGACCGTCCCCGGGATGGACACGGATGGCAGCTTCCCGCAATTTTTGAAGGCGTAACTGCCCACATTCGTGGCCCTGCCCAGCGACAGCGACGTCAGTTCCCCGTCCCCTTCAAAGGCTCCCGGACCGATGTCCGTCGCACCTGTGATCTTCGCCGTTTTCAGCGCAAAACAGTTGGCAAACGCATAACTGCCCAGCGTCTTTAATGAGGCCGGCAGCGCCGCGGTTTTCAAAGACTGACAGCCGTTAAACGCCTTTTCGCCCACGCTCTCCACCTTCTTGCCCCAGGACAGCGAAGTGACGTTTTTGCAGCCGGAAAACGCGGAATTTCCAATGGTTTTCACGCTGGCGCCCAGATTCACGCTCAGCAGATTTATATTATTCGCAAACGCGCTGTCCCCAATAGCCGTCACTTTGCTGGGAATCGACACGGTTCGCAGGTTGCTGCAGTTTGCAAAGGCGGACCCTCCAATCGTGGCAACCTTACTCCCCAGCTTCAGGTTTACGAGGTTCTGGCAGCCGGAAAAGGCCTCTTCCCCTATAGTCGTCACTCTGTTTCCAATGGTCGCCTTCCTTATGTTGGAAGCATTGGCAAACGCGCCTTTTCCTATGGACGCGATGGCGCCGCCTATGGTAACGGAACTTAAATTCGTGCACTCGTAAAATGCGTAAGAGCCGATGGAGGTAACCTTCGCCCCAATCTGAATGGAAGTGATGCTGTCGCGATATTCGCTCCACGGCGCGGGATCGCCCGCACAACCGTTCCCGCTGCTGTAATCGGTCATTTTCCCGGAACCTGTGAGGATCAGTTTCTTGCCGCTTAAACGCCATTTCACCTTCTCGCCGCAGCTTCCCGACTTGGCTCCTTCCCCGGCGGCCAACTCGTCGTTGGGCGTCTCCTCTTCCACAAGCTCTTCTTCGTTTATTTCCTCTTCATTGACGGACAGGCTGTCGTCCGACACGGACTCCTTTTGCTCTGGCTCCTCTATCGCAGGCGTTTCCGCTTCGGGCTCCTCCGGTTGGGAAGCCTCGTTTTCGGACAAAATTTCTTTTGCCGCAGGGCTTTCCTCTGGAATTTCATTTTCTGGAATTTCATTTTCTGGATTTTCTTTTGGATTCTCCTCAATAACGGCGCCCTCTTTCGGCTCCTCCTCGATAGACGGCGGCGCAACTTCCTCTTCGCCTGGCGCCTCGTTGGCCGACAGATCCGGCGCCGCCTGGTCAATCGACGGGTTCGGCTCCTCTTCCATCACAATCTCCACGTCTTCTCCCAAAGACGCCGTCCAGTCCATCTCTTCATTGACCAGAACAGGCCCGTCCGCTTCCGCCGCAAAGGCCAGCAGATTCGTGTTCAGAATCAGGACATAGACCAGAATTAAGCTTATAACCTTCTTCATCTTCTCCCTCCTCGCTTTTTCTTTTTCCTCTCCAGCTTTCCAAGCCGGGCAAGCATATATCCGCCGATGCATACGGAAACCGCAGCAAACCACTGCCCATGGGACAGATAGAGCCAGTCCTTCGGCGTGTCCCGGACAAATTCCAGGAAAAAACGGACCACGCCGTAATAGACCATAATGAAAAAGTACAGCCGCCCCTCATTTTCCCAAAAACGTTCGTAGAGCAAAAGCCCGCCCATAATCAGGAGGTCGCACACGCACTCGGTGATCTGCGTGGGGAACTTTTCCACATAAACCCCGGCGCACACCAGGGAAATCCCCCCGCAGCAGCCGGAAATAAAGCATCCCACCCGCAGCGTGGCCAATGCCAGCATCAGCGACGGCGACAGAAAATCCATCGTCCTTTCGTAAGGCATTTTCCAGATCCTGCACAGAAAATACATGACCGCCGGCACGAGAAAAACAGAGCCAAAAAAAGAAACGCCGCCCAGCTTCACGCCGCTTCCGGCAAGCACGGACGGATTTTCCAGATAATATAAGATTTTCGCCCCCAGGAAACTGACCGCGACGACCGCGATGGTTAAAGCCCCCGAAACATACCATTTCATGCCTCTTCTTTTGCCGCGGACGGCGTTTAGAATCAGCATGAAAAAGATTCCCAGGAGAAAAATAGACCAATATGTAGAAAAACTATGTCCGCCAATCGTATAATGCGTTTGCACTTTTCACTGCCTTTCGATAAAATTCCCGTAATTTTCACATATATATACTCAATTTAGATTTTAGCATAGACATTT
>CAOJVE010000076.1 GCA_948444865.1 uncultured Lachnospiraceae bacterium | reverse complement strand
CATAATGCCGTTCTTTTTTATGGTGACTGTCTCATAGCTGTTATAATAAGATTTATTGGGGTAAATCCCCGACACGGCCTTGATTCGGTTCTCCACAACCGCCGCCTGCACGGCTTCCGACGCAAAAAGCGTCAGAAGGATCGCCGCCGTCCATATTGTCATAAGCGCGCGAAGCGCCGCCTTTTTCCTCCCCATACGCTACCTCCCGATTTTCGTCATTTCGTTCTTATTATAACTGAAAATGGCAAAAAAACAACCCCTGCTGCCAGGAGTTGTCTTCTTATCTCTATTTTTTCTTCTTGCAGGCTCTGTCGAATGCCCGCAGCGCCTCTTTTGCCTCACGGTTGAGTTTGGTGGGCACCTGCACCACCAGCGTTACGTAATGGCTTCCCCGGACTTTGCTGTTTCGGATGCTGGGAACGCCTTTGTCTTTCAGCCGAATGCGGGTGTCGGTCTGGGTTCCCGGCTTCACGTCGTACATGATATCTCCGTCCACAGTGGAAATCCGCACTTCGCCGCCCAGAGCCGCCTGGGCGTATGTGATGGGCGCGGTGGAGTATATGTCGTCCCCCCGTCTCTGGAAAATGGGATGTCTGGCAACTGACACTTCCGCCAGCAAGTCTCCTCTGGGTCCGCCGTTTGTGCCTGGCTCCCCTTTATCCCGGATGCGGACAGACTGGCCATTATCGATTCCCGCCGGAATGGACACTTTGATCTTGGTGCGCTTGGAAACGTAGCCGCTTCCCCGGCAGTCCGAGCATTTCTCCTTGATGACCTTTCCGCTGCCGCCGCACTCCGGACAGACCTGCACATTGCGGGTCATGCCGAACAAGGTCTGCTGGGTATAAGTAATCTGACCGTCTCCGTTACATTTCGGACAGGTTTCCGGCGATGTGCCCGGTTTCGCCCCGCTGCCTTTGCATGTGGGGCATTCCTCCTTCAGCGTGATCTCGATCTCTTTTTCGCAGCCAAACACCGCTTCTTCAAAAGTAATATTAATCCTGCACCTTAAACTGGCGCCTTTCATGGGGCCGTTTCTGGCCCGCCTTCTGCTGCCGCCGCCGAACAGATCGCCGAATATGTCACCGAATATGTCGCCCATATCCGCGGAGTTGAAGTCAAAGCCGCCGAAGCCGCCATAGCCGCCTCCGCCATTCTCGAAAGCGGCATGACCAAACTGGTCATACTGCTTTCTCTTTTCCGCGTCGCTTAAGATGGCGTATGCGTTAGTGGCCTCTTTGAATTTCTGTTCGGCTTCTTTGTCTCCCGGGTTGGCGTCCGGGTGATATTTCTTCGCCAGCTTCCGATATGCCTTCTTGATAGTCGCCTCATCCGCATTTTTGTCCACGCCCAAGACTTCGTAATAATCTCTCTGTTGCTCTGCCATAGTTACCTCCCATCCTCGCGTGGTCCGCTATCGGATTTCCTCTTATACTTCTTTATAATCTGCATCGATCACATCGTCATCGTAGCCCGCTTCGTCGCCTCCGGACGCCTGGCCGCCCATGTTCATGTTGGGGTCTGCGCCCTGCGCGCCGCCGGGCTGCTCATACATTTTCGCAAATAATTTCTGTGCGCCGGTCATCATCTTTTCCTGGGCCGCTTTCAGCTCGGCTACCTGCGCTTCTGTCATTTCTTCCGCGTTTGTTTTCTCCAGCAGGTCTTTTAAGTCTTTCAGATCCGCTTCCACAGCCGCTTTGTCGGAAGCGTCCAGCTTGTCGCCCACTTCTTCCAGGGCTTTTTCAGTCTGGAATACCATGGAATCCGCGTCGTTTCTGGCGTCTATGGCTTCTTTTCTCTTCTTATCCTGCGCTTCGTATTCGCTGGCCTCGCGAACAGCCTTCTCGATATCCGCGTCGGACATGTTGGAGCCGGCTGTAATCGTAATTTTCTGCTCTTTGCCCGTGCCCAGGTCTTTGGCGGATACGTTTACGATACCGTTGGCGTCGATGTCGAAGGTTACCTCAATCTGCGGAACGCCGCGTCTTGCAGGCGGAATTCCATCCAGACGGAACTGTCCCAGAGACTTGTTGTCTTTGGCAAACTGACGTTCACCCTGCACTACGTTGATGTCTACGGCTGTCTGGTTGTCTGCCGCCGTGGAGAAAATCTGGCTCTTCTTGGTAGGGATGGTTGTGTTCCGCTCAATCAGGCGAGTGGCCACGCCGCCCATGGTCTCGATGGACAGAGACAGCGGGGTAACGTCCAGAAGCAGAATGTCCCCTGCGCCGGCGTCTCCGGCCAATTTACCGCCCTGAATGGCTGCGCCGAGGGCCACGCACTCGTCGGGATTCAAGGTCTTGCTGGGCTCTTTGCCTGTCAGCTGTTTTACTTTATCCTGCACGGCCGGAATACGGGTGGAACCGCCTACCAACAATACCTGGCCCAGCTCAGACGCAACCAGTCCGGCGTCGGACAGCGCGCGTTTTACCGGCTCTGCGGTTTTTTCCACCAGGTCGTGGGTCAGCTCGTCGAATTTGGCCCTGGTCAGGTTCATGTCGAAGTGCTTCGGTCCCTCGTTGGTGGCTGTGATAAACGGCAGGTTGATGTTCGTGGTGGTGGCGGAAGACAGTTCTTTTTTCGCTTTTTCCGCCGCTTCTTTCAGCCTCTGCAATGCCATTTTGTCGCCTGAAAGATCCACGCCCTCGGCCGCCTTGAACTCAGCCAGCATGTAATCGGTCACTTTCTGGTCAAAATCATCGCCGCCCAGACGGTTGTTTCCGGCGGTGGACAATACTTCGATAACGCCCTCGCCGATCTCGATGATGGACACGTCGAATGTGCCGCCGCCCAGGTCGTATACCATGATTTTCTGTTCTTTTTCGTTGTCCAGGCCATAGGCCAGCGCAGCCGCTGTGGGCTCGTTGATGATTCTCTTCACTTCCAGTCCGGCGATTTTTCCGGCGTCTTTTGTGGCCTGCCTTTGGGCGTCGTTAAAGTAAGCCGGCACGGTGATGACCGCTTCGGACACGGTTTCGCCCAGATAGTCTTCCGCGTCTTTTTTCATCTTCTGCAGAATCATCGCGGAAATTTCCTGGGGTGAATATTTCTTGTCGTCGATGCTTACCCGGTAGTCGCTGCCCATCTCCCGCTTAATGGAAGAAATTGTATGGTCCGCGTTAGTTACGGCCTGACGCTTCGCCGGCTCGCCCACCAGACGCTCGTTGCTCTTTGTAAACGCTACGACGGAAGGTGTGGTCCTGGCGCCTTCAGAATTGGCCACAACGGTTGATTTACCACCTTCCATAACCGCTACACAGCTATTTGTCGTCCCTAAATCAATACCAATAATCTTACTCATTGTCCTATCCTCCTGTCAATCAGTCGTCATCTATACTTTCGCCGCCGCTTGGCCTTTCGCCTCACCGCAGCATACTCTTACCATAATCCAAACTTTAATTTGCTACCTTTACCATACTGTGCCTTACCACAAATTCTTTATACAGGTAGCCTTTCTGCAGTTCTTCCACCACGGTGTTCTCGCCCGCTTCCGGGTCTTCCACATGCATCACCGCGTTGTGCAGGTTCGGGTCAAATTCTTTGCCCACCGCGTCTATGGGTTCCACGCCCATCTCGGACAGCGCGGTCATCAGCTGCTTGTAGACCATCTGCATCCCTTCGGCGAACGCGTCGCCTTCCTGGGCGGAGGCCAATCCCCGCTCGAAATTATCCACCACGGGAAGGATTTTCTCCACGACTTCCTTTGCGCCGATGACGTACATACTGGCCTTTTCTTTCTCCGTGCGCTTACGGAAATTGTCGAACTCCGCCATGGTTCTCTGCAGCCGGTCGGTCAGCTCTTCAATCTGCTCGGTCTTCTTGTCTTTTTTCTCCGGCTTTTCATCCTCCGGGGCAGCCGCCTCTTCTGCGGCCGGCTCTTCTTCCCCGCCGGTTTCCTCAGTTACAATCTCTTCTTCTGGAACTTCCTGGCAGGATTCTTCTTCCTGCATTTCTTCCGGCTTCTTGCTCTCTTCTGACAATGCCTCTTCCCGCCTTTCTTTGCGTTCTATACGGTTCTATGTTTTCCGAAACATGGCGTCCAGCTGGGTGCGCAATGCCCTTAAGCTGTCCACCACATTTTCATAATCCATTCTCTTGGGTCCCACAATGCCGATGGTGCCGCGGATGCCTTCCCCCAGTTCGTAGGTGGCCGTCACCACGCTGCAGTCCTTCATGGTCTTTATGGGCGCCTCGTCGCCGATGTACACCTGGATTCCTGTATTCTCGTCATCGGCCATCGTCTCCCGCACCAGATCCGCCAGCTGCTGCTTTTCCTCAAAGGTGGATATGAACTCGCTGGCCTTGGAGCTGTCGCTAAGCTCCGGATAACGGAAAATGTTGGTGGCTCCCGACGTGTAAATCTCCATGTCCTCATCCACCTGGATGATGTTCGCCACCGCGTCCAGCACGCTGCCCACAACGGCTCCGTACTGGCCGGCCTGCTCTTTGAGCTGCGCGATCATTCCCAGATTGATCTCCGCCGCCGGTATCCCGTTTAAGCTGTTGTTCAAAAGAAAGTTCAGCTTGAAAATCGTGTCGTCGCTCATCTGCTCATCCAGGTCAATGATCTCATTGCGAATCCGGTTCCCGGACGTGACCACGACGGCCACCAGCTGGAGGCTGTTTAAACGAGAAAGCTGAATGAACTTCAGCCGGTCGTTGGAAAAAGAAGGCGCGGAAATCAAGGTGGCGTAATTGGTGTTCTGCGCCAGGGTCTTTACCACCTGCTTCAGAACCTTCTCCATCTTATCGGTCTTCTCTATCATCAGGTCTTTTATTTCCGCGATCTCTTCGTCCTTCTCGGCCATCAGCGCGTCCACATAGAGGCGGTAGCCTCTGTCCGACGGAATCCTGCCTGCGGAGGTGTGCGGCTGGTGTATATAGCCCATCTCCTCCAGGTCCGACATTTCGTTGCGTATGGTGGCGGAGCTAAGATTCAGATCCGTGAACTTTGAAATTGTTCTGGAACCCACCGGCTCGCCGGTCTCCAGATATGTCTGAATAATCGCTTTCAGAATCTTCTTCTTGCGGGAATCCAATTCTTCCATCTGCCGCTCCTCCCCATTTTTTAAAGACTGTTAGCGCTCATGCTTTTGGAGCGCTAACATCTTGATAACAATATACACCTCCCCTCTTTTTTTGTCAAGAGGTGGAAACAAAATTTTTTTCTTCCAATCAGCAGACAGATTCGTCAAGCTTGCTTGTAAGAAGCTGACTGATGGTTTTCAGGCGTCTGGAAGCAGTCACTGCATCCACATAAGCAAAACAAAAAGCCGCAAAGCGGCGACAGACAGCGAAGCTGGCTGGTTTTGCGCATGTGAGTGGAGGGGCTGTGAATAGTAACCTTCCAGAAATCAGCGCAAAAAAGAAAACCGGTAATAGGCCGGTTCTCTTTCTATAATGTATTCAGTTTCTGCAATGCCGCGTCTTCGATAATAATCTGCGCATGCTCCTGCAAATGGGCCTCGCCCGCGCGGCTGAAGCTGCGTCCTTTTCCAAATTCCGATAATATATTGCATACTTTGTTAAACTCTTCCGGGGTGTAGGAAGACTGATGTACAACCAGCAGATAATCGCTGTCCCGCGATTCCTGGTATAAGGCATTCGCGCCTGAAAAATAGTCGTTCAGACCGTGGGCCGCCTTGATCACAGCGTCCAGATTGGCAAATTGGAAAATGCAGGTCAGATTCAAGGCCGCGTCTTCCTGCGTCAAACCGCCCGCGCCTTCGGATGCCGCGCCGGCTTTCTTGCGCGTCGCTTCTGTCTTGACCTTCGCCTCATAAAGCTTTCGGAAAATATCAATGATACTGTCCGCCCCATCGATCTGCATTTCACCCTCGTCGCTTTCCGCAGCGGAAGAAGGCGCGAATTTCGAGAAGCGGGTGTCCAGCTCCTCCGGGTCTTCCACCTTGGTGATAATCAGGATGATACTGTCCGCGTTGATGGGGATCGCCTCAATCATCAGGGGAATATTGTCTGCTTCAAACCCAAATTCATTGTGCGCCTGGCGCATCATGTCGCGAAAAAGATTTTTAGCCTTTTCCGTGCCATATGCCAGTTCGCTCAGATGAATCTGATGGCTGTCCAAATCTTCTCTGGTCAGGGTGCAGCGTATTTGGTTTTCATTAATCTTTTCTATCTTCATATCATCACATCCTATTCTGGGGAAATAAACGAATACATCTCCTTGGCCTGCTCTAGTTACATTAAAACCGCCTTACAGAATATACTACTATCATATTATATAACACTTCATGTAAATATGTAAAGGAAATCATAGAACTTTAAGAAAGTAATTCTTTTTTCCGCGCATCCGCCGCCCTTCTCTATTATACACAGATATGGGAAAAAACACAATATGGTGAATGCTGTCATGTTTGACTAAATCATGCAGCCGCGGCAATTTTCGATTTTGTGTTGATTCTGGACGAAAAAGGTATTATAATAGGGACATGCTCATTTTAAAAAAGGAGGAACCAAAAAATGACACAGATTTCTAAAGATATGAAAATCGGCGAATTGCTTCAGGTTGACCCCAACATCGCCGCAATCCTGATGCGGGCCGGCATGCACTGTATCGGATGCCCCTCCGCCCAAGGGGAATCCTTAACCGAGGCGGCTATGGTTCACGGCATGGACGCGAACAAGCTTGAAGTTCAGATCAACGAGTATCTGGCGGCAAAATAAATCCGGCCGGCAACTTGGAATAGTTCCACATATTTTTAAAAATTTCTACTTGTATTATTTTATGAGATAGTTTAGAATGTGGGTATAAACAAAAGGAGGATAAAAGAAATGGCATATGTAATTACAGACGAATGTGTATCTTGCGGAACCTGCGAGGAGGAATGTCCGAACGAGGCTATTTCCCAGGGCGACGACAAATATGTTATCGACGCAGAAGCTTGCGTAGATTGCGGCACATGCGTAGACTCATGTCCAAACGACGCAATCGTAGAAGAGTAAGCCGAAAAAGCAATGAAGTAAATAAAGAGGAGATGCGCACATTTCGTGTCATCTCCTCTTTATTATGTTCCTTTTTTCGCGTCCGCCTCATTTCTTCCTGCGTTTGCCGCGCCGGCGCCGCTTGATTTCCTGCGCCGCGGCCACCTGTTTGATCCCCTGCTGATGGTAGCGAATCTTCTCATCCAGCTTGCGGATTCGCAGCTCTTCCTGGTTTTTTTCTTTTACGCCCTGGGCGATTAATTTTTCCAGGATGTTCTGAAACTCTGTGAGCCGCAAATCGTCTTTCGGGTTCATACGCAAAGGAACTTGTCCCTCTTTTGAAAGCCGCGGTGCCTGTGCGTCCGATGCTTCCTTTTCCTGGGGAGGCTCCTGGACGCTGTCCGATTCCTGCGCCTGGCATTCTGCGGCCGTCTCTTCGCCGGTTTCCAAAAACTCGTCCGAAGCCTGTATCTCTTCTATGTCCTGCGCTTCCTCTGTCTCTTTAAGTTCCTTTGCTTCCCGGATCTCTTCTATATCCTGCGTTTCTTCCGTCTCGCACATCTCTTCTGCCTGTTCACAATCCAGATCCCATTCCTGCCCGGAATCCTCCAGCAGTCGGGTCTTACTCCTCGGCGCGCCCGGCCCATACTGATAGATGCGGGGAACCAGTTCCCGGATTGCATCTAATTTCAGGCCTCTCTTCTTCAGCTCCTTTATATTCAGAAATAACTGAATATCGTATCCGGTGTAGCATCGATATCCCTTTTTGTCGCGGTTCACGCGGATTTCCAGCGTCTGTTCCCAATACCGGAGAACCGACGCGCTCTCACCCACTTCTTTCGCCGCCTGGGATATGGTATAAACCTGCTTGTCCATACTACCCCTCCTAGTCATGTAAGCATTAGCGCCTCTTGTCTATTATAAACAGTAAGATTTCAAAGTACAAGCAAAAGTTCTCGACATATTCCCCTACTTTTTCAGATTGACGAACTGGGTGTACTGGGGCATCCACACCAGCTCCACCAGGCCTATGGGGCCGTTCCTCTGTTTGGCGATGTTGATTTCCGCGATGTTCTTCTTATCGGTGTCCTTGTTGTAGTAGTCGTCCCGGTAAATGAACATCACCACGTCCGCGTCCTGCTCGATGGCCCCGGACTCCCGCAGGTCGGAGAGCATGGGCCGGTGATTCGGGCGCTGCTCCACCGCGCGGCTTAGCTGGGACAGGGCCACCACCGGCACGCCCAGCTCCCGGGCCATCGCCTTTAATCCCCGGGAAATCTCCGAAATCTCCTGCTGGCGTGAGTCGCCGCGCCCGTTGCCGTTCATCAGCTGCAGATAATCCACAAAAATAATGCCCAGATCCTGTTCCAGCTTGTACTTTCGGCATTTGGAACGCAATCCAGACACGGTGGCGACTTCCGGCGAATCGTCGATGATCAGATTGGCCCGCCCAAGCGCGTCGGCGCCTTCCACCAGCTTGGTCCAGTCCTCGTCCCGCAGATCCCCGGTCCGCAGGCTCTGGCTGTCCACCCGGGATTCCATGGACAGCATGCGGCTGACTAGCTGCTCCTTGGACATCTCCAGGCTGAATATGGCCGCGGTGACGCCGCATTTAACCGCCATGTGCCGGGCGATGTTGAGCGCGAAGGCCGTCTTTCCCATGGAAGGGCGGGCGGCGATCAGAATCAGATCCGAGGGCTGGAATCCAGATGTCTTGTAATCCAGATCCACAAACCCCGTGGGCAGCCCGGTAACGCTTCCCTGCACCCGGGAGGCTTTCTCGATATTGTCCACTACATTTAACACGATCTGCTGAATGGGCACGAAATCCGACGCGCCCTGCCTCTGGAACAGCTCGAACATTTTCTTTTCCGCGGCTTCCAGGATGTTTTCCGTCTTGTCCTGCTGCAGATAACAGGCGTCCTCCACTTCCTCGCTGGCTTTGATCAGACGGCGCAGCAGCGCCTTTTCGCTGACAATGCCCGCGTAGTAGCGGATGTTGGCCGACGTGGGCACCGCGTCCAAAAGCTCCCGGACGTACTCCATGTCGCTTATTTCCCCGGGCAGATCTTTTTCCCGCAGCCTGTCCTGCAGCGTGACCAGATCCACCGGCCGGCCTTCGTTACACATCTCCACCATCACGTCAAAGACGATGCCGTACTGCCACTGATAAAAATCTTCGCTGCGCAGGATTTCCGACGCCGCCAGAATCGCTTCCCGATCCATGATCATAGAGCCGATAACGGACTTTTCCGCCTCCAGGCTGTGGGGCAAAACCCGCTTGATCAGCGCTTCTTCCAACCTGTATTCCTCCTAACCCTCTTTCACTGCAACTCTCACCGTGCCCGTCACTTCCGGGTGGAGACGCAGAGGCACTTCCGTCACGCCCAGCGTTTTGATGGGGCTTTCCAGCTGCAGTTTCTTCTTATCTAATGTCATGCCCAGCTGCTCCTGCGCCGCCTCTGAGATTTCCTTGGCGGATATGGAGCCGAACGTCTTGCCACCCTCTCCCACCTTCAGCGTCAGCACGATTTCTTTGCCCTCCAGGTTCTTGGCAAATTCCCGGGCGGCTTCCAGGCTGTTCTGGGCCAGCTTCTGCTGATGCGCCTTTTTTAGCTTTAAGTCGTTTAAGTTCTTTGGCGTAGCCTCCGCGCCCAGCTTCTTAGGCAGCAGCATATTCCGGGCATAACCGTCGCTGACACTGACAATCTCGCCTTTTTTCCCCAGGGATTTCACATCTTCCAATAATATTACTTTCATCTATAACTCTCCTTTTTGTATCATATCTCTTAGCATTTGTTTAACAACTTCCACAATTTTCTCCGGCGTCTCGTTGGGCACCTGCGCGCCGGCGATGTTCATATGGCCCCCGCCGCCCAGTTTTTCCATAATCACCTGCACGTTCACCTCGTCGATGGCCCTGGCGCTAATGTAGACGATGTGGTTGTAATCCGTCAACACGAAGGAGGCCTTCACGCCCACGATGTTCAAAAGCTCGTTGGCCGCCTGCGCCGCCACCACCGTGGGGCTGTCCAGTCCCTTGCTGGGACAGATGGAAATGGCGTAGGAGCCTTCATAGATCTCCGCGTTGCAGATCGTCTCCGCCCGCGCCTTGTAAGCGTCCATGTTATCCCGCAGAAGCTTCTGCACCCGCACCACGTCCGCGCCGCACCGGCGCAGGAAGGCCGCCGCCTCGAAAGTGCGCACGCCCGCCTTGGACTTGAAGTTGTTGGTGTCAATGATGATTCCCGCGTAGAGGCTGTCCGCCTCCATATTCCGAATGCGGATGCCGTCGGCGAAATACTGGAGCACTTCCGCCACCATCTCGCAGGTGGAGGACGCGTAAGGCTCCACATAGGACAGCACCGCGTTTTCGATGACCTCGCTGCCTCTGCGGTGATGGTCCAGCACCACGATGGTGTCCGTCATCCGCAAAAGATCCGGACACTCCGTATAGCTGGGCTTATTGGTGTCCACCACCACCACTACCGTATTGTGGTCCACCAGCTCCTTGGCCGCAGAGCCGTCCACGAACATATCCTTCTCGTACTCGTCGTTTTCCAGGAATCCCGCCATCAACGGCCGGATGGAGGTAGTCAGGTCACTGATTACGATGTGAACCTCCTTGCCCAGCGTCTTGGCCGCCCGGTAAATGCCCACAGCCGCGCCGAACGCGTCCACGTCCGTAATCTGGTGGCCCATCACCACCACCCGGTCCTTGTTGGTCATAAATTCCTTCAGCGCCTGGGCTTTCACCCGCGCCTTCACCCGGGTGGCCTTCTCCAGCTGCTGGGACTTTCCGCCAAAATAGGAAATCGTCTCCCCGTCTTTGACCACCGCCTGGTCGCCGCCCCGGCCCAGGGCCATCTCAATGGCGATCCGGCACTGTTCGTAATTTAAGTTATAGCCGTTGCCATTCAGGCCGATGCCGATGCTTAAAGTCACGGACATCTCATTTCCAATGTTCACATTCTTGACTTCCTCCAGAATGCTGAACTTCAGCTCTTTTAGCTTATCCAGGGAGCGGTGGGGCATCACCAGAAAATATTTGTCCTTTTCCAGCTTTTTCACCAGACCGTCCAGGCTGCTGAAATACTTATTAAGCTTCCGGTCCACCAGGGCGCTTAAAAGAGAGCGGCGGACCTCCTCCACCGTGCCTAAAGCCTCTTCGTAATTATCCAGATAAATCAGGCCCACCACCGGCTTTTCGTCCTGGGTGATCTGGATGGCTTCTTTCAGATTCGTCTCGTCGAAAAGGTAGATCGACACCAGCGTGTTATACTGGCTGGGATCCTCGATAATGTCTGAACGCTCCGCCACCTGCTGGAACTCCACTTTATGAAGCAGCAGACGGTAATTGCGCTCTTCATACCCCACAGAAAATTCCTCCACCTTGTGATTCCTAAGATCCGCCAGCACATTCGCCGTAATCACCGGGAAAAAAACGCCGATGTTTTTCTTTAGCTTTTCCCCGAAAAGCTGACTCATAATCTGGTTCATCCACACCAGATTTCCATTCATGTCCAGAATGCCAAAAGGCAGCGCCAGGCCGTCCAGCATGATATTTTCCACATGGGAAAACATAGCGCTGAACCGGATCAGCTCCGACAAAATCTTTCTCCGGTAGCATTGATACAAAATCAGCCAAAGAACCAGATACAGCGCCAAAAAAAGGGCTACGACGAAACCCGCCCGGTAACTGATGCAAAACACCGCAACATCCATAGCCGCCAGCAGACATCCCAGCGTCAGCGGCCAAAACATGATGCTTCTTATTTTTCCATTTAACTTAACCTGCTCTTTCATGTGCCTCCACTTTCACCTGTCTTCCAGTTCTGGCCTCACGGGCAGCCAGTCCATTTTTATTGCTTTATTATAGCATATACCGCCGCATTTGGAAAATATTTTCTGCAAAACTAGCTTTCGTTGGATTTCTCGCTGGCCGCGTACGCCCGCAACAGCAGCTTCACCATCCAGGAAGGCCAGAATTTCTCGTACATGGCCTGGTCCTCCTGGCGGCGCGCCTGGTCCAAAATCGCTGCGCTGGTCTCCGAATCGTTATGGATGCGGTGCCCCATCAGAGGTTTAGCCATGTAGACGAACTCGCCCTGCCGCCGGGACAGACGCTCCCAGGCCTCCCAGTCCAGGCTGGCGCGAAAGCCCGGAGCGAACAGCGCGTCCGGCAGATTTTCACAGGCGAACGTCACGCTGGGACAACAGATGGCGTTTCCCAGGGACAAGATCCTGCGCCTGACCCAAACGCTTCGCTGGAGCCGGCGCGCCCGCAGGGGCAAAAGCATCAGCCGCTTCACCCGCAGCAGCGAATTCCCCTTCTCATAGCCTTTCCCCCGCAGCTCCCAATAATCCGAGAAAAAAATTAACGGCTTTTTCGACTGCCGGACTGCCCCAAAAAGCTCCTGGACATACTCCGGAAAATACACGTCGTCCTGGTGGGCGATGGTCCGATAAGGCGTTTTGCCCATGGCGTAGGCAAAGCTCCAGTCCGCCGCGATGCCGTTTTGCACGGCGTTTACATAGAGCTGCAGCCGGTATTTTTCCGCCAGACTCTGGATGTGGCGGTTGGGCGTGGACGTGGCGATGCAGATTTCGCTGCGCACCTTCTGGGCGAACAGGGAGCGGATGCACTCCTCCAGATACGGGCTTTCCCCATATGCGCATATGATAAACGTGTGATCCTTCCAGTACATAAACCGCCTCCTATTCTTTTTTCCATTTTTTCAGATAATAGCCGGCCATGGCCATGTAGACCGCCGATAAAAGCGCCATCATCAGCATATAGCCCCAGGCTGCGCCGGCCATTCCATAGCTGCGCGTCCAACGGGGCACCGCCACGGCAGCCGTCGCCGAAGCGATCAGGCAGCCCGCCAGACAGGCGTACTGATGCCGCATAATCACGATCAGAAACTGCAGCATCAGATAAACGGCCGAGAACGCGCCGCCGATCACCACGATGCACAGCTCTCCCCGGTACGCAGACAGGTCCGTATGGTAAAACCAGGACAGCACGGGAATGCCCAGCAGCCACGCGCCCCCCAGGCAGCAGACCGCCGCCGCGAAAAGAAGCAGCGCCTGCCGACCCAAAAGCGACAGCAGCGCCCGCCTCTTTCCCTGGCAGTACAGATTGGAAAACCGGGTCAAAAGCGGCTTAAAGAGAAATCCCGCAAAC
>CAOJVE010000075.1 GCA_948444865.1 uncultured Lachnospiraceae bacterium | reverse complement strand
TACAAGTAGAAAGAATTACGCACCCATGGACTCCTTCCAGCTCCTTCATGGCCTGCATTGCATCCCCGGCGTTTTTCTTGGTAAAAGAAAACTGCGCCCGTACGTCCACAGACGCCTTATTATGGTCAATTCCGATCATAGAAATACTCACTTTTACGCTTCCTCCTGATTCTCTTTTGTCCCCGTTTTTACATCTGACTGCAAAAACAGCTCTAAATCGGCATCATACATCCATAATAAGCATCCCTGCTTTTTTTGTCAATTATATTGACAAAAATTATCACTGCTGGTAAAATAAATTTATCCAAATATATGTCGGTTTCCAGCCTGAAAATTGTGAAAAAATGTCATTGTTTCCATTAATTTTGACCCACCTCACACATCAGCCTGGAAAAAGGGAAGCAAGTGTAAATCTTGCACGGTCACGCCGCTGTAAGGGATTAAGTCCCGCCTGCGAAACCACTGGTTGAAAAACTGGGAAGGAAAGGCTGGACGCGCGTATTTTCCAAAACATCCAGTTACGCCAAAAACCGGAAATACGATATACCCCAAAGTCAGAAGACCTGCCGCATATGAACCAATACACAAGGTTACGAACGATAGCCTGGTATGCAAGCCTTACTGGTATTGCCTATGCAAATATCAGATTGGTAAGCGCCCGTGTAAAAATCACATTTTGTGACGAATAGCACGTTTTCGGCTGCCCTCATTGAACCTGTGAGGCGGCCTTTTTTCTTTCATACCAGAAAGTCGCCGCATAAAGCGGCCGCTTTGGCCTTTGTTTAGGAAATTCTAAAACAATTCAGAAAGTGAGGAAATTGTTATGTCAAAACGCCAAAGAAAAATTGTCACTGCCTGCGCCATTATGGCCTTAAGTCTGGGAATCACGCCCATCGCCAACGCCATGCACATTATGGAAGGTTATCTGCCTGCCGGTTTCTGCGTTGTGTGGGGCGCGCTGTGCATCCCATTTCTGGTTGCGGGCTTTTTCTCCATTCGGAACAAACTCAGAGAAAATCGGAGAGCTTTGACCATCTTGGCCATGTCCGGAGCGTTTATCTTCGTAATTTCTTCCCTGAAGATCCCTTCCGTAACTGGTAGCTGCTCCCACATGACTGGCACTGGCCTGGGCGCTATTTTATTCAGCCCGTCAGCCGTCAGCATTCTAGGAGTTATCGTACTTTTGTTCCAGGCAATTCTGCTGGCTCACGGCGGCCTTACCACGCTGGGCGCCAACACCTTTTCCATGGCGATCGCCGGACCGTTTTTGGCCTTTGCCATTTACCAGATTTGCCAGAAATTGAAACTTAACCGCAAAGTAGGCATTTTCCTGGCCGCTATGATGGGTGACCTGCTCACCTACTGCGTAACCAGCGTTCAGTTGGCCATGGCTTATCCTTCTGAGTCCGGCGGCGTCGCCGCCTCCATTGTGAAGTTCCTGGGCGTTTTCGCTCCCACGCAGCTCCCGCTGGCGGTCATCGAAGGCCTTCTGACTGTTATCATCGTAATCGGTCTGGAAACATACGCTATGCCGGAATTAAAATCTATCGGATTTATCAAAGAACAGGAGGTGCGCTAATTTATGGAAACAAAGAAAAAAAATACAGGTCTTGTCATCGTTTTATTAGTCCTTGTTGCGCTGCTCGCCGTTGTCCCGCTGTTCCTGAAAAAAGGAGCTGAATTTGGCGGATCGGACGATGCCGGAAGCGTTATGGTAGAAGAAGTTTCCGGAAAAGCCTATACGCCTTGGTTTACTCCTGTTCTGGAGTCTATGCTGGGTGGAGAGCTTCCAGGTGAAGTGGAGAGCCTGATCTTCTGCCTGCAGACAGGAATCGGAGTGGGCGTCATCGCATTTTTCATGGGCCGCTTCGTAGAACGTAAAAAACAGGAAAGCTTACACAATGATCACCATTGACATGCTCTGTTACTACTCCAGGCTTCGATACGCCAATGCCATGGAGAAATTTACATACAGCGTGCTGACCTTGCTCTTCTGCGTGGTCAGCCGCTCCCTGGCAATGGCGCTTCTCGTCCTGGCAGTCAACGGGATCTTAACCGTCCGAAAAGGCGGCATCCCGTTTTACCGGTACTGGCGTTACATGATGATCCCCCTGGCGTTTTTGATTATCAGCACGCTTGCCGTGATCGTCAATATCTCACGCACGCCGCTGGACGCATTCGCTTTTCAGATCGGAAATTATTACCTTACAGGCAGCTATGCCTCCCTTTACAAAGGGGTGCAGATGATCCTGACCGCCCTGGCCAGCGTATCCTGCTTGTATTTTTTATCTTTTAACACGCCTATGACCGACATTCTGTCCGTGCTGAAAAAAATACATTGCCCGGACCTGCTGGTGGAGCTTATGCTTTTGATTTACCGGTATATTTTCCTGTTGCTTGATATTTCTTTTTCCATCTCCACATCCCAGGATTCCCGTCTGGGAAACCGTAATTTAAAAACATCTATGAAATCATTTGGCGCGATGGCCTCCGTGCTTTTGATTCGGGCTATGGCAAAATCCGGCGCCTTATACGATTCCATGGAAGCCCGTTGTTACGACGGCAGACTGAAAGTGTTGGATGAACAACATCCGCCAAAATCCAAGGAGATTTTCTGGATTGTGATTTTTGAAGGTCTGCTTCTAATCTTTACGATTTGGAGTAAATTAAAATGAATACAACCCCGATTTTAAAAGCGGAGGACTTATATTTTTCATACGATAACGAAAACAGCCACTCCTTAAACGGTTTTTCCCTGGAAATCCTCCGTGGAAAAAAAGTAGCCTTCATGGGCGCAAACGGTTCCGGAAAATCCACATTTTTCCTGTGCTGCAATGGAATACACCGCCCAAGCAGAGGAACTTTATATTACTGCGGAGAACCTTACGACTATTCCCGAAAAGGATTGTTGAAACTGCGCAGCAAAGTGGGCATCATTTTCCAGGATCCGGACAATCAGCTTTTTTCCGCCAGCGTTTACCAGGAAATCTCCTTTGGGATTCTGAACCTGGGAGTTTCTGTGGAAGAAGCGCGCCAGGAAGTGGAACAGGTCATTGAAAAACTGGAGATTACCCCTTTTCGCCACAAGCCTACCCATGCATTGAGTGGCGGTCAGAAAAAACAGGTGTCCATCGCGGATATTCTGGTCATGCACCCGGATATCATCATCCTAGATGAACCGGCTGCCGCGCTGGACCCCAAACATACCGTAATGGTAAATAAAATCGTCAACCAACTGACAAAAGACGGCATCACCGTCCTGATGTCCACCCATGACGTAAACTATGCTCTGGAATGGGCCGACGAAATTGTGCTTCTGCACAAAGGACAAGTTCTGATGCATGGCAGCCCACTGGATGTATTTACAGATAAAGAAGCCTTGGCCCAGACAAACCTGGAACAGCCTGCGGTTTTGCAGCTATTTGAGAGCCTTTGCAAAAAAGGCATTTTAGATTCTTCACTCCCCCTTCCCAGGAACCTGCAAACATTGGAAAGCTATATCGAAAATATGTAATTACGCGAGTGATAAAGACTTTACAACAAGGAGGAACAAACACATAATGTCTGAAGAGAAAAAGAACGCCGTGTTGGTTGTCAGCTTTGGAACCAGCTACGAGGAAACCAGAAAAGTAACCATAGACGCCATCGAATCATCCATCGCTCAGGCTTTTCCCGATCACAAAATTTATCGCGCCTGGACCAGTAAAATGATTTTGAAAAAATTAAAAACCAGAGATAATATCCACATCAACACAGTAACGGAAGCCATGGCCGAAATGGAAAAAGACGGCATCCAACGCGTAATCGTTCAGCCCACCCACGTAATCAACGGCATTGAAAACGATCTGATGAAAGAAGACGCTTTGGCTTTTAAGGACAAATTCCAGTCCATCTCTTTTGGCAATGCCCTTTTAACCACGGAAGAAGACAACCGCCAGGTAATCGAGGCCATTCACGAAGAGTTTAAAGATCTCCCAAAAGATCACGCGCTGGTTCTGATGGGACACGGCACAACCCATCACGCCAACGCCATCTACGCTGCACTGGATTACACAATGAAGGACATGGGCTATTCCAATTTCTTCATGGGCACCGTGGAGGCCTACCCATCCATGGAAACGATCATCAAAAAAGTCCAGAGCTTCCAGCCGAAAAAAGTGCATTTGGCGCCATTTATGATCGTGGCCGGCGACCATGCCCGCAACGATATGGCCGGTGACGATCCAGACTCCTGGTATTCCCAGTTTAAAAACGCCGGTTTTGAGGTGGAGCCCTGCATAAAAGGCTTGGGCGAATATCCGGGCATCCGCGAAATCCTGGTAAATCACGCCAAAGAAACCGCCGAATAACGAGCGGATTTTCGGCCTGCGGCGGAGCGTCTTTTTATCCGCCGCAGCGCAATCCATAACCCGTGACCTGGCTTTTAAAATCTTACAGACTGTCTATAAATCTATGAAAAGCTTTTCTTCCTTCCGATGTATTCTTGTACACTCCCGCATCTTCCAAAACCCGCACAAACACCTTGCCAATCTCTTCCTGCAAAATGCCCATTACATTTCCTTCATCAACATCTGCATAATTCGGCAAAAACTCCGCCACCCAATCCGCGTGCTTTGCCAGTTCCGCATTTTCGCGAAGATCTTTTCCGTTTAAAATGCTGTCCGCCACGCCTTCCATTTCCGTCTTCAAACGCGCCGGAAGCACCGCCAGTCCCATAACTTCTATCAGACCGATGTTTTCTTTCTTAATGTGATGCAGCTCCTTGTGGGGATGGTACACGCCCAGCGGATGTTCCTCTGTGGTGATATTATTGCGCAGAGCCAAATCCAATTCGTACACATCTCCTGTTTTCCGGGCGATAGGCGTAATCGTATTATGAAGCCCTGCCTCTGTCTTTGCCAGAATAAACGCCTCCTCATCGCTATACGCGCGCCAGCACTGCAAAATATAATTGCCCAGCTCAATAAGCCGCTCGCTGTCCTGGCTGCGCAGACGTATTACAGACATGGGCCATTTTAAAATGCCCGCCTCCACGTCCTCAAACCGGGAGATTTCCACATGCTCCTCTATGGGAGCTTTTGCCATGGCGAATTGATAATTTCCTCCCTGGAAATGGTCGTGGCTTAAGATCGAGCCTCCCACAATGGGCAAATCCGCATTGGAGCCAATAAAGTAATGAGGGGCCCATTTTACGAAGTCAAACAATTTACAAAAAGTGGCCCGATTCACCTTCATAGGCGTGTGCTCTCCATTAAACACAATACAATGCTCATTGTAATACACATAAGGAGAATATTGAAATCCCCATTGGCTACCGTCTATGGTCAGCGGAATAATACGGTGATTCTCCCGCGCCGGATGGGTCAGCGTTCCCGCATAACCCTCATTTTCTTTGCAAAGCAGACATTTCGGATATCCACTTTGTTTGGCCAGTTTTGCCGCCGCAATAGCCTTAGGATCTTTCTCTGGCTTGGACAGATTAATGGTGATGTCTATCTCCCCATACGGACTGTCCACTGTCCACTTCATATCTTTTTGAATCCGGTATCTGCGAATATAATCCGAATCCTGGCTAAATGCATAAAAGAAATCAGTGGCCTTTTTCGGACTTTCTTTATAAAGACTTTCAAACTCGACGATTACCTGGCTGGGCCTGGGCAACAGACAATTCATCAGACGGGTGTCATACAAATCCCGATGAACCACTGAATCCTCAATGATCCCCTTTTCACAGGCATAATCAAGAAGTCCTTTTAATATTTCCTCCAGCTGGGCATCCGCATCCACAGCTTCCGGCTCCTGATATTCATCCAGTCCCAGCTCGTCCAGAAGCAGATTCGTCACATAAATTCTGTCTTCTTCTCCCATCAGCTTTTTTTGAATCCCGTATTCCACCAATTCTTTTATATATTTATAAGGCATATGCTCCGTCTCCTATATCCACTACATAAAATTCCGCTCCATGTCCCACCTGTTTCTCATAGGATTCTCCTGCCATGCTTTGATACATGTCCACCGCATCATCCTCCACAATGCTGACCGTACAGCCGCCGAAACCGCCTCCCGTAATTCTGGAGCCCAGCACGCCTGGCGTTTCCCAGGCCAAATTCACCAAAATGTCGATTTCCGGGCAGGAAACCTGATATTCGTCCCGCAAAGATATATGAGACGCGTTCATTAATTTGCCAAATTCCTCCAGTTTCCCGGCTTTCAATGCCTGTACGGCCTCTATGGTCCGCTGGTTTTCGCAGACGGCATGCCTAGCGCGCATCCTGCAAACGGGATCTTTAATCGCCATTTCATGCTTTGCAAAAGTTTCCCGATCCAGTTCACCCAAGGTCTGAATATGGGAAATCTCCGCCACCTTTTGCAGATCCTTCAACGCCTCCTCGCACTGCTTTCTGCGCTCATTGTATTTAGAATCCACCAAACTGTGCTTTACTTTGCTGTTTGTAATCACAATCTTTGCGTGATCCAGTTTTACCGGAGCATACGTATACTGTAAAGTGGCCGTATCCAGGAAAATCGCATGGTCCTTTTTCCCCATTGCGCTGGCAAACTGATCCATAATGCCGCAGTTCATCCCATTGAAATTATTTTCCGAATACTGCCCAATCTGAGCAATGTCTGACATGGAAAATTGATCAAACCCATAAAGTTCCTTTAACATCAAACCTGTGAGCACTTCCAAGGAAGCTGACGAAGAAAGCCCGGAGCCTGCCGGAATATTGCCATATACAAAAAAGTCAAATCCAGTCGGAATTGGGCATCCCTTCTTAGCAAACGCCCAGACCACTCCCTTGGGGTAATCGCTCCACTCCGCTTCTTTCGCAGACTCCAGCTGGGACAGATCTGATTCCAAAACTCCCATTTTTTCAAAGTTCATGGAGTAAAACCGCAGCCTGCTATCCTCTCTTTTTCGAATGGCGCCATACGTTCCAATAGTCAAAGCACAGGGAAATACATGTCCTCCATTATAATCCGTATGCTCTCCAATCAGATTCACGCGACCCGGCGCAAAAAAACACCGAATTTCTCCGCCATCGCCATATATCTTCGTAAAATTCTCCAATAACTGAACTTTTCTCATTTATCCGTACCCTCCCCATAACCGTTGGGATGACTGCTGTGCCACTTCCAAGCGGAACCGATAATTTCTTCCAGATCCACAAACCGCGGTTTCCAGCCCAAAACTTCTTTCGCCTTTTCGCTGGACGCAATCAATGTGCCTGGATCTCCGGCCCTTCTGCCTTCCATAACCGCCTGAATGGGATCACCCGTAACATTTCTGGCCGCCTGAACCACTTCGTTCACCGTAAAGCCCACGCCATTTCCCAGGTTAAAGATATTGCTTTCGCCACCGTTCATCAGATATTTTACCGCCAAAATATGCGCCTGGGCAAGATCCGTCACGTGAATATAGTCCCGCACGCACGTCCCGTCCTTTGTGGGATAATCATCCCCAAATACAGAGATTGCCTGCCGTTTGCCGCCGGGAACTTGGAGAATCAATGGGATCAAATGCGTTTCTGGATGATGGTCTTCCCCAATCGCTCCGCTTACATGAGCGCCGCAGGCATTGAAATATCGAAGGGAAACGTAACGCAAACCATGCGCTTTCCCCGTCCACTTGAACATCTTTTCCATAGCCAGCTTTGTCTCGCCGTAAGTATTTGTGGGCTCTGTGGGGTCCGTTTCTTTAATGGGAATACTCTTTGGCTCCCCATAAGTAGCCGCCGTAGAGGAAAACACAATCTTGTCCAACCCATGAGCCACCATGGATTCCAACAACACCTTTGTCCCGCATAGGTTGTTGTCGTAATATTTCAGGGGATCCACCATGCTCTCTCCCACTAGGGAATTAGCGGCAAAATGGATCACCGCGTCAATCCCCTGCTCCTGGTCCAACACCCTGTCCACATCCTTTCGGTTACGCAAATCTCCCTGATAAAACTTGGCTTTGGGGTGCACGGCTTCCCTATGGCCCGTTTCCAAATTATCAAAAATGACAACTTCATCCCCATTGTCAATCAACTCGTATACCGTATGAGAACCGATATAGCCCGCCCCTCCTAATACCAAAATCTTCATAAAGAAACTCCTTTCACGGCTTATTTTTGACTCTGCTAATTCTTCACTAACATTATATTCTCTAACAGAAATGCTTTCAACTATATTTTTCCAGAATCGACCACGATTTGCCCCAGCTAAAATGGGTATGGCGCATAATCTTTTCTCGCTTTATACGACGGAACAGTGTAAGAAGCTTCCCAGTCAATTTTGTTTCCCAGATACACCCATTTCCCATCCTTTTCCCCCATGGTCACAATATGGCTGAACGCACAGTCTTTTCCTATTTCAATAAAAATGGCTTCCACATGGAGAGATATAGAGCCGTCGCCGTTATCCACACACTTCACTGCTTCTGGAAAAGGCTGGGTGCGCTGTATGCGGTTCCTTGGACCGGCAGCATTCCAGGGATAAACGCCTCGTTCCCGATCGTATGCCCCATATTCCTCCAGCCGCTCTGCCGCTAGGTCAAAATGCGAAAGCATGAGATTCTCAAATTCCTCTTTGGGAATACCTTCTGGATAATCCTCTGCTTTCGGCGCGATTCCTTTTTCCATGGCATACAGAGAATCAAACAAATCGTTAAATACGATGTTCTGCATGTCTTGCGAATCCCAGTCCGTCAAAAACAAATTATTTTTCACATATCCCACAGGCGCTATATATTTATTTGTCATTTCTCTGCACTTTTCATCCAAAGGCAACACCCGAAAAAAAACATGCATATCCATCTCATGATTCCTGGACAGCGCCTTTTCCCAGATCAGCCACCCTTTGTCTGTATATTCCCAATCATAGGGCTGTATCTTCTCCATCTGTTGTATAACCGCCCCCTTCGTCTCCCCAATGACCGCTCCCGCAGACGCAATGGTCAGTTTCCCACCTCTCGATTGAAAACCGTAACGCCTAAAAATCCCGTCCGTGTCCACAACATAAAACTCCGTTTCCACATCCTCCCCAGCCTGCGCCCTTTTCAAACTTCTATGCACCTTCTCGTAATTGCGCATATTATAGTCATGTCCTCTGCAGATCACCGGAAGCCCCTGCGCCGCAGCGGCGTCAGCCATCTCATGAACCGTCGACTCCTCCAAAACCACGTTTCGACCGCCGCCTTTATCGGCCCCGCTATAAACCGGCCGGCATATTTCCGTCATGGCCATTAACCTGTCGGACATTTCCTGCTGCTCTTTCTCACTCATCGGAATGTTTTTCACCTCGTAATCCGAAGTGTTTTCCGAAACATTCAAGTTATCCTTTTGCACATCCGCCCATTCGTCCTCGGCTGACGCAGATCCGCCACTGCCCTCCCTCTGTGCAGGCGCCCCCGATGAACACCCCGCCAAAAGCACGGAACCTAAAAAAATGCCTGCGCAAAATCTTAAAAATAATCTTTTCATTTTTTCCAATACTCCTCCAATGCCGCTTTGTCTTTTTCAATGACATAACCGCTGCCGCCGATCTCCTTCACATCCTCTGCCATGCTTACCAGCAAAACCGGTTTTTCCACAGACGGATCTGCCGTAAATACGGCAAACCAGCCCAACTCTGTGCCTTCTGTATCCTCCTTGGACTCCTTGATTTCCGCGGTGCCCGTCTTTCCGGCCAGCGGCACGTCCTCCCTGTGCGCCTTATATCCGGTGCCCTGCGCGTCATTGACCACCCGATTCATTGCATGCAGCGCCTTCTCTGCCGATTCACCGGAAAAAGCCTGTGGAATCCATGTTTCCGGCTTTTTTTCCTCCCGATAGACAAGATACGGCTGAAGCGCATCCCCTCCATTGCAAAAGGCCGTGTACAAAGCCGCCAGGTGCAGCGGGTTCACCAAAATCTGGCCCTGGCCATAACCACTGTCCGCCAGCTGAACTTCCGACTCTATTTGCTCCGCATTGGAATACTGCGAAACAGGCATCTGAATCTCATAGGGCATTTGACTGTCAAACCCCAGACTCTTTAAAGACTTTGCAAATTTTTCCGCGCCGATTTTCAACGCCGCCTTGGCAAAATATATATTATCCGAATACATAATCGCGTTTTCCATAATTACCGGATCATACGCCTGGAGAGTCGTCACATAATAACTGCCCCAGGAATCGTCCTTTTGCCAGCTCAGACCTTCGTTTCCATAGTCCTCCAAAGGATCAATCGCTCCCACATCCAGCCCGATGGCCGCGACAATGGGCTTGAATGTGGAACCGGGGCACCATGCCTGCCGAAACCGATTATACAATGGCCTTTTCTCATCCTGATTTAAAGAATCCCACATTTCCCCGGACATGCCCAGAATAAAGGCATTGTTATCATAAGAAGGCGTGCTGACAAGCGCCAGCGTCTCTCCGGAATATGGATGCAAAGCCACCGAACAGCTTTTATCCTCTTTAAAGCGTTCATATAAAATGCGCTGCAGCTCTCCGTCAATGGTGAGGCGAACTGTCTTTCCATTCTCCACAGGGCTTTGGGCAATTATTTTCTTTTCACTGCCGTCTGGAGATAAAATCACTACCCGACAGCCATCTTTTCCCTTCAGCTCCTTTTCAAACAAGCCTTCCATCCCGCTCCTTCCAATCACGCTGTTGGCCGTATACCCCTCACCCGCATGTTCCTCCAGGTCCTCTGCGGTAACTGCCTGGACATAGCCGATCAGATGCGCCGCCGCTTCCTCAAGCGGATATGAACGAACTTGCATATCCGTAATCATCACGCCCGGGATCTCCAAAAGCTCCTCCTGCCTGCGCTGTTCCTTTGCCGCGCTCCCATCCGCATTCACCGCCAGCAAGTCCAATTCTTCCACTTTGGGTATGGTTTTGATCGGAACAAAAGAATCTTCCTTCACCCACTGGGCAGAAAGCTTCGTTAAAATATCCTCCTTTTCCATCCCCAACAGAGCGCAAAGTCGCCCGGCGGTCTCCTCGGCATTTTCCATTTTTCCGGGAACTAATCCCACCGAGGCAGCCGTCCCCTCGCCTGCCAGAAGCATTCCATTCCGATCCAAAATCTCTCCCCGCTTCGCCTCCTGGACAGACGCCTGCACTTTGTCTTCTGGCTCAAGTTCAGGAAAAATCATGGAATCCGTCCAGACAAGCTTATAACGGAAATCTTTCTTTATAAAATGGGCTCGGTTCTCAAACCGGACCGTCCCCGCCAGCGTGTCAAATGCACAACTATATGTAAGCTCTCCGTCTCTGTCATCCGCCTCCAGGATATCCAGCTGTATATTTTTCGCCTCAATGCCTTCATATATATTTGCGTTCCGCTCGATAAACGCCGCTTCCGCTATACCGCCAGAAGCCTCCTGATCAATCATACTATACATTTCCTTATACTTCTTCTGCGATATGCAGTCGATATATTCCGCCAGAATCTCCTTTGGCCCTTTTCCCATGGCAGTTCTCGAAATTAAAAAAAATGCCGCAAGCCCCAAAGCTGCGCCAAGAAACATTAAAAATAACAGCGACGCCGCAGACTTCCTTCTTTTTTTCATGGCTCTCCCTTCTATATCCTACATTTGTAATATTTATTATTATGCAATAATTTTGGTCTTTTGTCAATATATTTATTGACATTTTTCTTTTTTTATTCTATAATTATTACAAAAGTAGTATAAGGAGCCTGTTTTCATGGAAAAATTGCCTCAGATTTCAGAAGCCGAATACGAGATTATGAAAATCCTCTGGGCGGACTATCCCCTTAGCACCAACGAAGTCTGCCAACGCGCACAGCAAACCCAAAACTGGAAGCCCAAAACCATCCACACCTTACTGTCCAGGCTGTCGTCTAAATGCGTAATCGCCTATGAACAACGCGGGCGCATGTATTACTATTACCCGTTAATTTCTCAGAAAAAATATTTAAAGCAAGAGAACCGCCATTTTCTTAACCGTTTCTATGGAGGAAAGGCTGCTCCCATGCTTTCTTCCCTGCTGTCCGGCGATGAACTGACCGACGCAGATTTAAACGACCTGTATACCTTAATCCACTCCAAAATGAAAAGCGGTGATAAATAATGACCTTTCCTTTACAGTTTTTAATTTGCAATGTCTTTATCAGCCTGTTCCTGGGTATATTCTTACTATTTAAAAAAATTTTGCACAAACAGATTACGCCAAAAGCCCATTACCGCCTATGGCTCGCCTTCTTTCTTGTGTTGATTTTGCCTTTTATCCCTCATCCGGTTTATGTTCTGGAAAACCTTTTCTCCAAAATTCCTGTCGTCGCCTCTTCCGCCCTCCATCTGAATCCAGTCCCTTCACCCATTTTGCCAAATTGGAGCACACCAGATTTTCCCACCGCAGGCGCCCAGGCCGGAATGTTTTTTCATAAAACATTATGGAATATCTGGCTTATCGGCATGACTGTATCCGCGCTGTTCCTTGGCTGGACTGTAATCCGAATCCATTTTTTGAAAAAAGAGGCGGATCTTGTGACCAAAAAGACGGAACCAGAGTTGCACAGGCTGTACCGCTCCTGCCAAAAAGAACTGCGCATTCGCAGAAACGTACGTCTGTACGCCTCTCGCCGCCTGGCAAACCCTGTTTCCTGCGGCTGGCTCCGCCCCTTTGTGATCATTCCGCGGGACCTGGATATCCGGTTATCCATGCCGGAAATCCGCTATATTCTTCTGCATGAACTGCAGCATTATAAACATAAAGATCCAATTATAAATGACCTCGTATGCTTTATGCAGATTTTATATTGGTTCAACCCGTTCATCCGATATGGCTTTCACTGTCTGCAAAGAGATCGGGAAATGGCTTGCGATCAAGGGGTAATCCGCGCTATTGGGAAAGAACATCGTCTGGACTACAGCCGCACGCTGTTAAAATACGCCTGGCAAAAAAAGAACGGGATGTATCGGATGTACAAGCCTCCTTTGTCCGCCCTCGGCGGCAATCATAATATGTTAAAACAGCGGGTCCTTGCAATCGCCGATTACGAAAGACCTTCCATTTTAAAGAAAATAAAAGCGCTGCTGGCCGTATGCCTGGCGCTGCTGTTGGCATGCGTCTTCAGTCCGCTGCTTCGCGCATATCCTTTTCAAAACGCTTCTTTTTCCTTTGAACATGAAAATTGGGAGCCTGTAGACGCGTCCTCTTATTTTGGTGGAACGGATGGCGCTTTCGTCCTCTACGACATAGAAAAAGATCAATTTCAGATTTACAATCAGACGCTGAGCCAGAAGCGAATCGCCCCTTACTCGACTTTTAAGATCTACAGCGGGCTGTTTGCCCTGGAAGAAAAAATCATTTCCCCGGAATCCTCTCTCCAGGAATGGGATGGAACCTTGTGGGAATACCCAAAATGGAACCGGGATCAGACGTTGGACACAGCCATGAAG
>CAOJVE010000074.1 GCA_948444865.1 uncultured Lachnospiraceae bacterium | reverse complement strand
ACCGGGAAGATCTTATCAATCTTGTCGCCTTCCATGGAAACAGAGTTGATAATACCTGGTTTGCTACAGAATTTGTAAACCTGTGCCAATACGTCTGGGCTGGGGCTATCTACAGCAATCGGAAGATCTGTTACGCTTTCGATCGCCTCGATCATCCATTTCATTGTGTCTACTTCGATATCCTCATCCACGGAAGCGCAGCAGTCAATGAAGGATGCACCTGCATTAGCCTGAATTTTTGCGCGTTCTTTTATGAAATCAGTATCATGGTTTTTGATAGCTTCTCCGACAATCGGAATAGAGCCGTTAATTTTCTCTCCAATAATAATCATTTTAGGAGCACCTCCTTTGTGTATTCTATAATATATGAAAAAGGACGAAAAGTCTTTGGAATTTTATGCTCATTTTCCGTATTATTTTACGAATCTTGTTCGATATATATAGATAAGGGCATAGAAAATGGTAAATTATTGTGCAATGATTTACCGGCTTTTGTTTTGAACATGTGTTATACTTATAGAATATACCTGAAAATGGATTTTGTCCAGTTATATATTATAATAGGAAGTTAAGGAGAATTTAGGCGTGAAAACCAGTGATTTTTATTTTGAACTGCCGCCGGAGCTGATTGCCCAGGACCCTTTAAAGGAGCGGAGCGCTTCCAGACTGCTCTGTCTGGGCAGAGAGGGCGGCCGGGTGGAACACAGGCGTTTTACGGATCTTTTGGATTATCTGCGCCCGGGGGATTGTCTGGTCATGAATGACACGAAAGTCATACCGGCGCGTTTATTTGGAAAAAAGGCGGACACAGACGCGGTTGTGGAGCTGCTGCTTCTGAAGCGGCGCGAAAGGGACGTGTGGGAGACGCTGGTGAAGCCAGGGCGCAAGGCGAAACCCGGCTGCCGGCTTATTTTCGGCGATGGGGCGCTGGAAGGGGAGATCACGGACATTGTGGAGGACGGAAATCGTCTGATTCATTTTACTTACGAAGGCGTGTTTGAGGAAATATTGGACCAGTTGGGCGAGATGCCCCTTCCGCCCTATATCACCCACAAGCTGAAAGATAAGAACCGGTATCAGACGGTCTACGCTAAAAAAGAGGGTTCGGCGGCGGCTCCCACGGCGGGCCTGCATTTTACCGATTCTTATATAGAAGAGATACGCGGCGCGGGGATTAAAATCGCCTATGTCACCCTTCATGTGGGCCTGGGCACTTTTCGGCCTGTGAAAGCAGACGACGTGCGGGAACACCATATGCATTCGGAATTTTACCAGGTGGACGAGTCCCAGGCGCGGATGATAAACGAGACGAAGCGCGCCGGCGGCCGGGTAATCGCCGTGGGCACCACCAGCTGCCGCACGCTGGAGTCCGCTTCGGGCGAAGACGGCGCGCTGCAAGCAGGCAGCGGCTGGACGGATATCTTTATCTATCCGGGCTATCAATTCCGGATGATCGACGGGCTTCTCACGAATTTTCATTTGCCGGAGTCTACGCTTTTGATGCTGGTGTCGGCTTTTGCCGGCAGGGAGCGCGCGCTGGCGGCTTATGAGGAGGCGGTGCGGGAGCGGTATCGGTTTTTTTCTTTTGGGGACGCGATGCTTGTGATTTAACCGCCATAAAAAGGCCCCCTAATTTCCCAAGCTTGGGGAAAAGGGGGCGAAGCGTTGAAGGCGCTTTGTTTTCAAGATTCCTCAAGGTTTTCGTTTATTCCCGTTCCATTTGCCTCCGCAGATAGGTTCCCACGATATGGGAAAAATTGCGGATGTTTCGGATATAAGCAAAATCCTTACCATATATTTTTTTCTCCGCGGACAAATCCTCGTCGCTGCCTGTAAAAATTCCTAATACCGCGATTCCGAAGGCCCTGGCCCGTCTTACTTCAAAAGCCGTGTCCCGCACCGCTTCCTCGCCGAAATAGCGCCGGGGATTTTTTGTGCCTGGCCTGGCGCTCCCCAGATCGGAGGGCCTGCCGTCACTTAAAACGATCAGGATCTTGTTTTCCTCGCTGCGATTTAATAAAGAATCATAGGCGGTTTTAATGGCCAATCCGTCTCGGTTGTCGCCGGAGGCCTTGAACTCAAAGAGCCTGCCGTTCATTTCTCTGGCGTCATCATAATCCCGGAACCGGTGCATGACCGTGTGGCCCCAAAAGGTGCAGTAGCCGACCACCCGGTGGGGGATGCCCGCGGCGCTTAAAGCGTCGCTGATGATATAGCCCTGAATGGCCACCTGGGACTGCCGTTTCATCTGGGAGCCGCTGGAATCAAGCAGCACGTCTATTACAAAATCTGAGTTGTTTGACCGTATTTTCTTGTCAAAAAGCTTTTCATCTGCTGTCCGTCCCAGCTTCCACAGGCGGGAGGGAACCAACTGCCCGGAATTTCTGCGGCTTGAATCGTCCTGGCTGCGCATTGCCAGCGTTTTTTTTAGAGCGTCGGCTAAGTTGGCGATATTCCTCTTGATGATCCGATGGTTTTTTCCATAATACATGCGGTTCTTCTCGTACTGCATCTGCGCAAAACGGTACTGGTTGTTCTTTTTCAGCGGGTTATGCAGGATCCCTTCTGTAAAATACAGCGTACAGTTGGCGTGAATTCCCCGGCAGAGCCTTCTGTTCACCCTTTCCTGTTCCAGGGGCGTCAGGCGGCTTCGCCCAAAATGTAACGCCACGTACTCCTGCAGCTTATTTATCGCTGCCTCGTCTAAAGCCGGACCCTCTGCGTTCGTGTCCTGTTCCAGCTCTGAAAGAGAAGGGCTCGCCTTTCGCCTTCCGTCAATGTCCAGACGCATGGCCCGTTTTCCCATGCCCGCCAATACTTTTTTCAGGGCCTTATCCATCTGTTCATCTGTGAGGAAATCCTGCCACGCCGACTGGGCCAGCTCCATCTCCGTCACCTTTAGAACTTTCCCCAGGCTGCCGCGCTCCTGCTCAAAGGCCCGGTCGTATACCGTATTATAAAGCTTATCAATCATACGGATGATCTCATCGGTATCCTTTGCGTCCTTCAGCTCACCGATTGCATCCGCTGTCCGTTTCATGTCATCCGTGGCTTCGCCGTCGCCCTCGCCCAGCCACCGGCTAAACATCAGGCGTTTGACCTGTGTAAAAAAAGTCTGCTGGATCGCTGGCTGCCATTGTTTTAAAATATCCTGAAAAGCCCGTCTTCTGATTCCGTCGATCCCTTCCCGCTCTTTTGCCGCCAGAGGATAAACGGCCGTATCCACGCACAGCTGCGCCAGCTCTGTCAGCGCCCGTTCGTTGGCCGAACAGTAAATTTTTTTCATCAGGTAAAGGCTCAGCTTGTCCGGCTCGAAATATTTTGCAAAAGCCCCCTGCTTGATGGCGTCGTAGAGGGCAATATACCGGGACTTCGCAAAGGCATTCAGATCCGGTTTTACATCCAGAGTGTAATCTCCGCTGACCGTCCAGAACAGGTTTTTGATCCTGGTTTCTATCTCCATCCGCTGCTCGCTTAGCTGGTCTTTCGTCATCTGGAGGTATCGGTCCCTCATGCTCTCATCCCCTCTCAAATACGTCCGCCCTCGTCCATTCTTCGGGAATCCGGGTCAGCGCTACATCCTCGATGATTTCCTTTTCAAAGATGTCGAAGCTTTTATTTACGATGCCCATACGGATGGCGAAAAAAGGCGGCAGCTTGCTTTTGACAGTTCGGATGGCCGCCACCAGCCCTCGCAGATCCAGCGATTTTGTGGAAATCTCCCCGTTATAGGCTTTTGTTTGCAAATCCAGGAAGAATCCGGCGAATTGCTCCAGCGCTTTTTCCTTTATATCCGGGAAATATTTCCTTAGAAGGAAGCGCAGGATCTCTTCGTCCAGGGGAGGCATATCCACCACCATGAAACGGGATACCAGCGCCTCGTTCAGTTCTTTCGTGCCCGCATAGCCGTAATTCATCGTTCCGATGAAGCGGGTGGCCGGATGGAGGGCGATTTTGGAGTAGCCGGGAACGTCAATGCGCCGGCGGTGGTCTAACACGGCGTGCAGCACGGAAGCCGCGTCGTTCTTTGCCATATTGATTTCATCCAGAACCCCGAAGCCGCCGTACTGGGCGCACTGGTATACCGGGCCTTTCCGAAGCTGCACTTCGTTATTTACGAAGGTGTCTGTGCCAATAAGGGATGCGCTGTCTGTATTGACATGAAAGGAAATATCGTAGGCAGGCCTGCCGAAAACCCATGCCAATGTCTCGCACAGAATATTTTTCCCCGTGGCCTTGGCGCCGGAAAGCAAAAGGTTTTCTCCCTGCATCAGAGCAGCCAGGGCCATCTGTAAAATATCTTTCCCATAAAACAGCATATCCGGCATGACGACCCGATCCTTCACGCACGCATCCACCGGATATTCTTTTCGGAATTCTATCACGCTGGCGGTCAGTTCCTCGTCGATCTCCTGTTCCTTTAAATATTCATCTACTGTTATCATCTTATCCCTCCCGCTTTTTTGCCTTACATCAAGTCCAGCTGGTTTTCCAACACTTCCAGCAGACGCTCGTACATTTCGTCGCCCACACATTCCCGGGCGGAGTCGCACCACTGGATGCAGCTCAGCGCATCATTGTAGATGATGAATCCGCAGTTGTCACACTCCGCTGATATATCCGTGGAGAATATCTCCACAGGGTTGCCGCACTGGGGACAGCTTTTTTCCTGGACGGTCACGCCTTGCTTGCCTTGACATTCTTCAAACAGCATAACTATTTTCCTCCCGTGTCCTATCAAGATTTGTCTATCATTATAGCTGTTTTTGCAAAAAAAGATGTGACGATCATCACGTTTAGAAAAAGATCCCCAGAATTTGGCGGGTTGGATAAATGAAAAGTTTTGATTTAATTTAATAAGACATAGCCCTGCGGCCATTCCCCTCCCAGAACTCTGTCAGCTCTTCCTCGGAGAGCCAGCTTTCCTCCCCGGTCCAGGGGTCGTTGAAGAAAAATCCTTCCGCGTCATAGCCGGTCAGCGCCACCGTGTGGGAATCGAAGCCATCCAGCCGCGTGACCCAGATTAAGACCAGATGCCTTTCCCATAGTTTTTCCCGCAGGTCGTCAAGGGTGCATCCGGTCATATCCACGAAGCCGCCCAGGCGCTCTTCGGTGATGGATTTCAGGCCGCCCGGGTAGACCACCAGCCCGCCGCCGCTGGAGGAATAGGGGCTGCCCACGAACCCTTGGTTGGGATCGGAGCTGGCGGGCATGAGGTTGGCGGCCCGGATTTTGTTCATGTCCACGCCGGCGTAACTGGCCATCATGGTCCAGGAGGTGATTTCGCATCCGGTGGGCAGCTCCGGCCTTTGGCAGACGGCCTCGGCGAGATTTTTCATGGAATGGATCTGGCCGGTCTTTTCGTCCGCTTCGTAGGCCGCATCCGATGCCTGAAAAGCGCCGGTCTTAAGCTGTCCTTTTTCGTTATAATAAGTTCTTATAACAGCGTCCCCGTCCTTTTTTGTCTGAAAGCCGGTGGTCATCTCCCCGGTTTCGTCGTCAAAATAATACCAATGACTTCCTATCTTATAGGCGCCGAAAATCTTTTTCCCGGTCTTTTCGTGGAAACAGTATTTTTTGGAATTGATTTTTGTTAAGCCGGTCTGCATGACGCCCTGGGAGTCGAAATAAAAGAAGTCGTCTTTTATTTTCAGGAGGCCGGTCATCAGGGCGCCCTCCTCGTTGAAATAGTATTTTTTCCCGTCCAGATTCAGAAAACCGGTATGTAAGACGCCCCGCGCATAGTATCTGGTATGGCCGTTTTCGTGGAAAAAACCGGTTTTGATAGAGTCAATGATGTTTTGGCGAACCGGCGGATCTTGGGCGGGTATCTCCAGAATGGAGGCGGTTTTCTTCTGGGGACGCAGTCCGGCGGCCGGCACATTCGTCGCGCACAGAAGGCTGGCGGCAAAAAACAGCAGTAAAATTTTTTTCTTCATGGGCTTTCTCGCTTCTTTATTGTGTTGCGTTTATTATAGCACAAGTCGGCGCGGCAGGCAAAAAGTATCCGGCAAAACCCGGGAGATGTTGAGTTATCGCAAGCCATATGGTAGAATAGGAACATCTTGGATTGTGAAAGGGAATGAATATATGAAGAAAATTGCCATTGTGACGGACAGTAACAGCGGGATTACGCAGGAGGAGGGAAAGGAGCTGGGCGTGCATGTTTTGCCCATGCCTTTTTATATTGACGGGGACATTTATTATGAAGACATTACCTTAAGCCAGGAGCAGTTTTACCAGAAATTAAAGGAGGATGCGGACATTTCCACGTCCCAGCCGTCTCCAAGCGAGGTGACGGATCTGTGGGACAAGCTTCTGAAGGAACATGAACAGGTGGTCCACATTCCCATGTCCAGCGGTCTGAGCGCTTCTTGTGAGACGGCCATGGTGATGGCCAAGGATTACGAGGGGCGGGTGCAGGTGGTGAATAACCAGCGCATATCGGTGACCCAGAAGCAGTCGGTGATGGACGCCCTAAATCTGGCCCGCCAGGGCAGCGACGCGTCGCAGATTCGGGAGGCGCTGGAGCGGGAAAAAATGGAATCCAGCATATACATTACGCTGGAAACTTTAAAATATCTGAAAAAGGGCGGGCGGATCACGCCGGCGGCCGCCGTCGTCGGCACGGCGCTTAAATTAAAGCCCGTGCTGCAGATCCAAGGAGAAAAGCTGGACGCCTATGCCAAGTGCCGCAGCAAAAAACAGGCCAGAAAGACCATGCTGGAGGCCATGAAAAAGGACATGCAGACCCGTTTTGACGCTTATGTGCGGGACGGCAATTTCGCATTGATGGTGGCTTATACGGGGAATGAAGAAGAAGCGCAGGACTGGAAGCGGGAGGTGGAAGCCTGTTTCCCGGGGTATCCGATTATGGCGAATCCGCTTTCCTTAAGCGTTGCCTGCCATATTGGCCATGGGGCTTTGGCCTTGGCCGGCGCCAAGCGGGTGGATTGTCAATAAGAGTTGGAGATACAGATTGGAGTGTGGAAGATGAAGAAATGGATAGAGCGGTTGACGCAGGAAATGTCAGATGCCTTTGAGAAGGCGGGGTATGACAGGGGCTACGGGAAAGTGGCCCTTTCCAATCGTCCGGATCTGTGTGAATATCAGTGCAACGGCGCCATGGCGGGGGCCAAGGCATATAAAAAGGCGCCCATACAGATTGCCGGGGATGTGGTGGAAAAGCTGCAGGACAGTGAGGTTTTTTCGGAGGCGGAGGCGGTCAATCCGGGATTTATCAATCTGAAAGTCCATCCAGAAGCGCTGGTTGGATTTTTAAAGGAGATGGCGGCGGACGAGCGTTTGTCTGTGGAAAAAGCGTCCCAGCCGAAGAAGATTCTGATTGATTACGGCGGACCCAACGTGGCCAAGCCTCTGCACGTGGGGCATCTGCGCTCGGCGATTATCGGGGAAAGCATCAAACGGATGGGGCGTTTTCTGGGACATGAGGTAATCGGCGATGTGCACCTGGGAGACTGGGGCCTGCAGATGGGACTGATTATCACCGAACTGAAGCGGCGCAGTCCCGAGCTGGTATATTTCCAGGAGGATTATGAGGGGCCGTACCCCGCAGAGGCGCCCTTTACCATCGGGGAGCTGGAAGAGATTTACCCGGCGGCCAGCGCCCGTTCCAAAGAAGACGAGGCTTATAAGGAAGAGGCCATGGAGGCGACTCATCTGCTGCAGCAGAAAAAACCGGGCTATTACGCTTTATGGAATCACATTCTTCAAGTGTCCATGGCGGATTTGAAGAAAAATTATGAGAATCTTCAGGTGACATTTGACCTTTGGAAAAAAGAATCCGACGCGCAGCCGTACATCCCGGAGATGGTGGAATATCTGAAGGAAAAGGGCTACGCCCGTCTGGATCAGGGCGCGCTGGTGGTGGACGTGAAGGAGGAGGGCGACACGAAGGAAATCCCGCCCTGCATGATCTTAAAATCCGACGGGGCGTCCCTTTACAACACTACCGATCTGGCCACCATTGTGGAGCGGATGAAGCTTTTCCATCCCGATGAAATCCTCTATGTGGTGGACAAGCGCCAGGAGCTTTACTTCACCCAGGTATTCCGCTGCGCCAGAAAAGCCCGTCTGGTGGATGAGGACACGAAGCTGTCCTTTCTGGGATTCGGCACCATGAACGGCAAGGACGGCAAGCCTTTCAAGACGCGCCAGGGCGGCGTAATGCGCCTGGAGGAGCTGCTGCGCGACATCTGCGAGGAGATGTACCAAAAAATTGTGGACAACCGCAGCGTAAAGGCGGAGAATGCCCGGGAAACGGCGCAGATTGTGGGGCTGTCCGCCATCAAATACGGGGATTTATCCAACCAGGCCACCAAGGATTATGTCTTTGACGTGGATCGGTTCACCTCTTTTGAAGGGGACACGGGGCCGTACCTGCTCTATACCATTGTGCGCATCAAGTCTATTTTGAACCGCTACCAGGAAGAAGGGGGCGATTTGAGTCAGGGCGACTTAAAAGCGCCATCCTGTGAAAGTGAGAAAGCGCTGATGCTGGAGCTGACCAATTTCGCCGCAGCGGTGGAAAGCGCGTTTGCGGAAAAGGCGCCCCACAAGATTTGCTCGTATCTGTATGGACTGGCCAACGCGTTTAACCGTTTTTACCACGAGACGAAGATACTGGGGGAGGAAGACCGGGCGCAGAAAGAGTCCTGGATACAGCTTTTGTCCCTGACCAGGCAGACGCTGGAGGTCAGCATTGACCTGCTGGGATTCTCGGCGCCGGAGAGGATGTAGCGATTGGAAACCAGGGAAATTTTGAAAAAAGTGCGAAGCGGGGAGATGACGGTGGAGGAAGCGGAAGGCTTTTTCCGCCGGGAGCCATTTCAGGAGATGGGCTATGCCAAGCTGGACACCCACCGGGAAGTGCGCTCCGGTTTTCCAGAGGTGATTTTTTGCAGCGGGAAGGCGGATGAGCATTTGCTTCGGATTTTCGGAAGACTCTACGAGGAGCACGGGGAGGCGTTCGGCACCCGGGCCTCTCAGAGTCAGTATGAACTCTTGCGGGAGACTTATCCCCAGGTTGAGTACGACCCGATTTCTCATATTATCAAGATTGAGAAGCCGGGGAAGAAAAGGGAAGGGCTGGTGGCGGTCTGCACGGCCGGCACGGCGGACATCCCGGTGGCGGAGGAGGCCGCCCAGACGGCGGAGTATTTTGGCACATATGTGCAGCGGGTGTTTGACGTGGGCGTCAGCGGGATTCACCGGCTCTTTTCCAGGCTGGAGGTTATCCAGGAGGCCAACTGCATTGTGGCGGTGGCCGGGATGGAGGGCGCGCTGGCCAGCGTGCTGGGGGGCCTGGTGGACAAGCCGGTGATCGCCGTGCCCACTTCGGTGGGATACGGAGCCAGCTTTCACGGGCTGTCGGCGCTGCTGACCATGATTAATTCCTGCGCCAACGGGATTGCCACCGTGAATATTGACAATGGTTACGGGGCCGGGTATCTGGCCACCCAGATTAACCGTATGGCGAGAGGGGGAAAAGATGGATAAAATACTGTATTTGGAATGCGTGTCTGGCATCAGCGGCGATATGACGACGGCGGCGCTTCTGGATCTGGGCGCGGACGAGCGGGTTTTGCGAAAGGCGCTTCAAAGCCTTCCGGTTGACGGATTTCAGATTCGCGTATCCTGCGTGAAAAAAAGCGGGCTGGACGCCTGTGACTTTCATGTGATTCTGGATAAGCCTTATGAAAATCATGACCACGATATGGAATATCTGCATGGAGCGGTCCACAGTCATGGGCATAATCCGGCTGGCCATGAAGAAGGCCAGGCGCAAGGGAATGGGCCAGAGAGCAGCCATGAACATGGACATCACGGTCACGCCCCGCACGCCCACCGGGGCCTGTCAGAAATTCTGGAGATCATCCGCCAAGCGGATATGACGCAGCGGGCCAAAGACCTTGCGGAGAGGATTTTCCACATACTGGCCCAGGCGGAGGCGAAAGCCCACGGCGTGCCCCTGGAGCGGGTCCATTTTCACGAAGTGGGGGCGGTGGACTCCATCGTGGACATTGTGGCGGCGGCGGTCTGTCTGGACAATCTGGACATTAAAGAAATCATCATCCCAAAATTGTGCGAGGGAACGGGAACCGTCCACTGCCAGCACGGCGTTTTGCCCATACCGGTTCCGGCTGTGTTAAATATTGTGCAGGAACACGAGCTTCCTCTTCAGATTACCCAGGTAGAAGGGGAGTTGGTGACGCCCACCGGGGCGGCCATTGCGGCGGCCGTCCGCACATCCGAAAAACTGCCGGCCAAGTTTCGGGTGAAAAAGACGGGATTGGGCGCGGGCAAGCGGGATTACGCCTGCGCAGGCATTTTGCGGGCGATGCTTCTGGAGCCGGAAGAGGAGGCGCCGGGAGGCGCCGATCTGGTGTGCAAACTGGAGGCGAACATAGACGACTGCACAGGAGAGCGGCTGGGATACGCCATGGAGCGATTGTTTGAGGCGGGCGCCCGGGATGTCCATTATACGCCTGTTTTCATGAAGAAAAATCGTCCGGCGTACCAGTTAAATGTGATCTGCGACAGAGAAGCCGCGCCCCGGATGGAAGAAATCATCTTCCGGGAAACCACCACCATCGGAATCCGCCGGATGGAAGTCGAGCGGTCTGTGCTCCCAAGAAAAGTGCGTAAAGTGGATACGCCTTTTGGGAAAGTGCAGGTGAAAATCTGCGGCGGCGCCGATCCGTGGATTTATCCGGAGTATGAGAGCGTGGCCCGGCTGGCCAGAGAACAGGGGATTCCCTACGAGCAGGTGAACCGGCTGGCCATACAGGAGGCGCAGCGGGAAAAAGAACATGACAGTGATAAAGGAAATTGAAGATTTTGATTTGGATCAGATCTGCCGCTCCGGCCAGTGCTTTCGGATGGAACGCCGCTCCGACGGCGCCTATGCCCTCACCGCTTTTGGAAAATACCTGGAGGCCGAGCAGCGGGGCGCGGAAGTGGCCTTTTCCTGTACGGAGGAAGAATTCGAGAGCGTCTGGAGGGCGTATTTTGACCTGGACGCCGATTACGGCAGCGTCAAGAGGGCCATCGACCCGGCGGACGCCTATCTGCAGGCGGCGGCGCGTCTGGGCGGCGGAATCCGGATCTTGCGGCAGGAGCTTTGGGAAATGATCGTGACGTTTATTATTTCCCAGAGGAATAACATTCCCAGGATCAGAAAATGCGTGGCGGCAATCTGCCGCGAATTCGGAGAAAAGGGCACAGACTTTCGGGGGCGGCCCTACGACCGGTTCCCGTCGTCGGAAGCGCTGGCGTCCGCTTCGGAGGAGGCTTTGCGGGGCTGCGGCCTGGGCTACCGGGCGCCTTATATCCGAAAAACAGCGCAGATGGTCTGCAGCGGCCAGGCGGATCTAAAGGGCTTATCGGTGATGGCGTACCCGCAGGCCCGCCAGGAATTGTTAAAGCTGTGCGGCGTGGGGGAAAAGGTGGCGGACTGCATCAGTCTGTTCGCCCTACATTATATAGAAGCTTTTCCGGTGGACACCCACATCCAGGATATGCTCAAACGCTATCCGAAAGGGTTTCCCTTTGAGCGGTACGCAGGTTTCGCGGGAATTTTGCAGCAATATGCTTTTTATTATGAATTATATGGAACGGAGGAACAGGGCGATGGCGGCGACAAAAGAAACAGTGTTGTATTACAATCCAGAAAAATCAGACAAGACCCGGATCTTAAAGGGCGTGCTGGTGCGCATGGGGATACGGATTAAGAATATCGGGCCGGAACAGACGAATCAGAAAGTGGGTTATCTGGCGGGCCTGGAAGGCTTTGAGGAGGAATCGGCGGGTCCGGGCGAATCCCTCCCGGCGATTCCGGAGGAAGTGATGCTTTTGTACGGATTCAGCGGCGATCGTCTGGACGCGCTTTTAAAGCAGCTGCGCAAAAACAAAGCGTCGGTGGCTTTAAAAGCGATCCTGACCCAGACAAACTGCGGGTGGAGCTTTTATCAGCTCTACGAGGAGATCCGCGAGGAACATCAGATGATGTCGGAGGGAAAGACGAAGCATTAATTTTATAATTTAAAAAACATAGCGGTTCAGCCGGTCAAAGGCTTCCTGCACGCGGCTTAAAGGCAGCGCCAGGTTCATGCGGATGGCGCATGCGTCGTGGAAAATCCGTCCGTCCTGCCAGGCCACGCCCACGTCCCAGCCAGCTTTTAAAAGCTCGTCCAGGGTTTTTCCATGGGCTTCGCACCATTTGGCGCAGTCCAGAAACAGCATGTACGTTCCCTCTGGCTTGCTCACTTGCACCCCGGGGAAATGCTTTGCGATGTACGAACAGGCGAAGTTGGCGTTTTCGCTCAAGGTTTGACACAGCTCGTCCACCCATTCATGGCCTTTTGCGCAGTAGGCGCCGATGAGCGCGTGCATGGAGAGCACGTTCATATTGTTGTAATGGGACTTGCCGCCGGCGGAGAGAATCCGGTCGCGCAGGTATGGGTTGTAGATGATGTGGTAACTGCCCACCAGTCCCGCCAGGTTGAAAGTTTTGCTGGGCGCGTACAGGGCCACGGCGCGGTTTTTTGCGTCTTCGCTGATTGACTGAACGGGGATGTGTCTATGCCCGTTTAAGAGAATGTCGGACCAGATTTCGTCGGAAATCACCATGCACCGGTTCTGGCGGTAAATTTCCATGGCCTGTTCGATTTCCCAGCGTTCCCAGACCCGTCCGCAGGGGTTGTGGGGACTGCAGAAAATCGCGGCGTGGATGGAATGGCTCTTTAACTTGGCGTCCATATCGTCAAAATCCATGCGCCAGACGCCGTTTTCGTCTTGCTTTAGCGGGCTGTGGACAATCTCGTAGCCGGCGTTTTTCAGGCTTCCGGTAAATCCGACATAAGCGGGCGTGTGCAGCAGGACTTTATCGCCGGGCGCGGCGAAGATGGCCAGGGCCGAGAGAAGGCCACCCAGAACGCCGTTTTCATATCCGATGCAGTCGGCGGTCAGGCTTGTTACGCCGTTTCGGATCTCGTGCCATTTGATAATGGCCTGATAATATTCTTTTGTGGGCAGAAAATAGCCGAAAGCCGGGTGTTTGGCCCGCTGTATAATAGCTTCCTGAATGGCAGGCACCGTGGGAAAATTCATGTCGGCCACCCACATGGGAATCGGGTCAAATCCCTCTTTCGGCAAATCCGGCGCAGAGGCCATTTTGCTCCCCAAGCTGTCCACAGCCAGAGCGTCCTGCCCGCGGCGGTCCATGATGGTTGTAAAGTCATATTTCATTTGTAGATGCATCTCCTTTCCGTAATTGCCATGTCCCGTTATTCCTAAATTAAGAAGGGTGAAAACTTGTTATATGGTTTTGTCACAGAAAACAAAAAAGCCTGGTTTTCCAGGCTTTTTTATAATGGAGCATACGGGATTCGAACCCGTGGCCTCAACAATGCGAATGTTGCGCGCTCCCAACTG
>CAOJVE010000073.1 GCA_948444865.1 uncultured Lachnospiraceae bacterium | reverse complement strand
TCAGCGACGAGTGGCTGGAGGAAATCCGAAGCCGTCAGCCGGAATTGCGAACAGAGAAATTAGAGCGCTACAAACAGGAATTTGACATCCCCGCGTACGACGCGGAAATCCTCACCGGCTCCAAGCGTCTGGCGGATCTGTTCGAGGCCACCACAGCCATCTGCCAAAAGCCCAAGAAAGTTTCCAACTGGCTGATGGGAGAGACCCTGCGGCTTTTGAAAGAGCACAGCCAGGAACCGGAAGACTTAACCTTTTCACCGGAAAATCTGGCCAAGCTGATTCAGTTGGCGGACGAGGGAACCATCAACAACAAGGCGGCCAAAGAAGTGTTTGAGCAGATTTTCACAGAAGACGCAGACCCGGAGAAATACGTGGAAGAACACGGCCTGAAGTCCGTCAGCGACGAAGGCGAGCTGCGCCGCGTCATCGAGGAAATCGTGGCGGCCAACCCGCAGTCCGTGGCCGATTACAAAGGCGGCAAGAAAAAAGCCATCGGCTTTTTGGTGGGCCAGACCATGAAGGCCATGAAAGGCAAGGCGGACCCAGGGGCGGTTAATAAGATATTGATGGAGATTTTGCAGTAGTACTGCATTGCGTAAATTTTGGTGAATTCAGCGCCTGCTCCTTGCGCCGATGCCACGGTGTATCCCAAGGGCAAGGTAACGTCATTTTGTTACTTTGCCCGGACACAAATATCAGGCGCTGATATTCACCGTTATTTTAAGCGATGCGGTAATAGTGCTTTGAAAGGATTGATTTGATTAAATAAAAGGAGAAATTAAATTTCATGTTATTTAATTCGTTTGCGTTTGCAATTTTTTTGCCAATCGTTTTTTGTTTATACTGGTTGTTTCCGTATAGATATCGATGGTCAATTTTGTTAATATCCAGTTGTTATTTTTATATGAGCTGGAATAAAAAATATATAGCGCTGATCATGTTTACAACAGTTGTGTCTTATATTAGCGCGCTTTTAATGGATTTTTTTAAAAAGAAGAAAAGAATATTGCTTGTATTTACGTTAGTTGCCAGTCTGGGCACATTATTTTTCTTCAAATATTTTAATTTTGTATCAGGAGCTATTATGCGTCTGTTTCATTCTTTTGCACTTCCATTACATCCAATTACGTTAAAATTTATGCTTCCGGTAGGGATTTCTTTCTATACGTTTCAGACGTTAAGTTATGTTATAGATGTGTATAAAGGGAAGGTGAGGGCAGAAAGGCATTTTGGGAAGTACGCTGCTTTTATTACTTTTTTTCCGCAGCTTGTGGCAGGACCTATTGAGCGGACGGAAAATCTTTTGCCGCAAATATGTAAGAGGCATTTTTTTCAGTATTCACAAGCGGTATATGGTTTAAAATTGATGGCTTGGGGATTTTTTAAAAAAATTGTGATAGCGGATAATTTGGCTGTATATGTGGATTTAATTTATAGCGACATATATTCTTATAAAGGGTTTGTTCTAATTGTGGCCTCAATCTTTTTTGCATTCCAGATATATTGTGATTTTTCGGGATATTCAGATATTGCCGTAGGTGTAGCAAAATTATTTGGAATTGATTTGATGACAAATTTTAAGAGTCCTTATTTTTCATCGACAATAAAGGAATTTTGGAGCAGGTGGCATATTTCACTATCAACCTGGTTTCGGGATTATGTATATATTCCGTTAGGAGGAAATAGGAAGGGAAAGTATAGAACTTATTTGAATTTAATATTTACTTTTCTGGTTAGTGGCCTTTGGCATGGGGCAAATTGGACATTTATTTTGTGGGGGGGGGGTGCATGGGACATTACAAGTTATAGAAAATATATTACATAAACGAACCAGGAGTAATAACTGCGACAAGCATTTGTTGAAAAAAATTTTTTCTATTGGCATTGTGTTTTTGAGTGTATGTATCTGTTGGATTTTTTTCCGGGCTGAAACAGTGCAGGAATCGGTTTATGTTTTCAGGCATATGTTTGACGGTATTGGAAAAATAGAGGACTATATTTGTTTGGGATATCAAAATTTGCAAATGAGTAAATGGGATATGTTAGTGATTCCAATATCATTAATTATTTTATCAATTTATGATTTTGTTTCATTGAAAGAGGATCCCATTCTTTTGACAGGTAAAATGCCATTAGCGTTTCGATGGTGCGCCTATTATTTCTTGCTTTTCGCAATCATATTGATGGGAAATTTTGGAAGCGCCCAATTTGTATATTTTCAATTTTAATTGATATAAAGGGGAGAATGCTGTGAAGAAATTTTTAAGGAAAATACTAATGTTTGTTCCAATTATTTTCGTCATTATTGTGGTCAATGTGATTGTGGATCCAGCGCATATTTATAAAAAGAGCTATGAAGAAGAGGCGGCGAAATTGTTGCTGTCAGGTCAAAATGTAGTGGGTATGACTAATTATGATGAAAGGATTTTTCAAGAAGAGTTTATTAGAAATGAGCCGATATGTCCGGACACTATTTTATTGGGTTCTAGTAGAATAATGACTTTAACAGATGAAGCGATGAAAAATATGGGAGGCTATCGGAATCATGGGATATCTGGAGCAGGGATTTTTGATTATCTGGGGATATTAGGCATTTACGAATCTTGTAATAAGTTACCGATGAAAGTAGTTTTAGGACTTGATCCTTGGATTTTAAATGAAAATAATGGAGAGACACGCTATCAGTCTATAGTTAAGTATATTAATGATTTTGGGGAAATATTGCCTGATTTTACGAAATTAGAGGCAAATGCGCTTTCTGAAAAACGTATGCAATTTATATCAGTTCCTTATTTTCAAAGCTCTGTAGAATTTTTGTTAAAGAATCCTGATAGGATTTGGGATTTATATGATAATATAGGGTTTTACGGGACAAAAGAAAGATTGGTAGATGAAACAATACGCTATATCGACGGAAGTATAGAGTATCAATTAGAGGAACGTGAAAAAAGTGTGGAACAGGCAAATAAATGTGCGAAGGATTATGTAAAAGGAGGAATATATCAAAGCGAAGGATATAACTCATTAAGTGAAAAATATTGTGTTTTATTGGAAGAACTGGTGGAGTATTTACAAGAAGAGGGAAGAGAAGTATTGTTTTATTTGCCGCCATATCATCCGTATGTTTATCAGTATCTTGTAAATAATGTGAAATATAAAAATATTTTTGAGGCGGAGAAGTTTTTTATAAGTTTGTCTGAAAAAAGGAACATTGATGTCTACGGGGCATATAATCCGGAGGAAACGGAATGTACGGAGCGGGATTTTTTGGATGGGATGCATTTAAAGAGAACTAGTATGAAAAAGGCATGGCGTAAATCCCAATGAATTCAGCGTCTGCTCCTTGGTCGACGTTGTTGTTGTCAATCGGCGATGCGGTGCATCGGATAGAATTTTAACGATGTAATGGTGTGGAACAGGCAGAGCCGAACTCTAATTATTGTCCGGATGGAGCAGCAGGGAGCGTCTTGCTTTTCGTGTACAAATTGATTCTAAAAAGGCCAGGGACAATGTTTTGTTTGTGGCTTTTTTTCATGTATAAAAATAGATGCCGTTCGTTCCCGAAAACCGCCCCGTTCGTTCCATTTCCTCAATAAATAAAAAATTTCTGCCGATATATGAAATGAGGTGATTGATTTGGACATTGCGGTTGTGGATGACGAGAAAGCGTTCCGGGAATATCTGTGTGGGCTGATCAAGCGGCAGCGGCCGGAAAGCCGGATTACGGCCTACGCGTCCGGGGAAGAGCTGCTGGCGGCCGGGCGGCGGTTTGACATTATTTTCCTGGACATACGGATGGATGGCATAAGCGGCGTTGAAGCGGCGAGGCGCCTGCGAAAAAGCCAGGAGGACACAACACTCATATTCATCACCGCGCTGAAGGAGTATGTGTTTGAGGCCCTCGATCTCTACGCGTTCCACTATCTGCTAAAGCCCGTGGACGAAAAGAAATTCGTGGAGGTCCTGAAGCGGGCGGCATGGGAGGCGGCCCAGAGGCGAAAGAAGCGTGGGCTTTTCATCAAGGGAAAGAATTTGACCCTCGACCTGGACGACATTTTGTATGTGGAGAGCCGCGGGAAAAAGGTGGAGATTCACACGGCTGCGCGGGAGGGCATCGAGATTTACGGGTCGATGGATGAGCTGGAGGGGCGGCTGGGGGAAGGCTTCTACCGCTGCCACCGGGCGTACATCGTGAATATGGCGCACATCACAGGATACGCCAAAGACAGCATTTGCCTGACCGGCGGCGCCAAAGCGTATCTGGCAAAGAAGAAATACGGCGAGTTCGTGAAAGCGTATATGTGGTATTTGCAGGACGGGGGCGTGTCCCGTGTCTGAGTGGGTAAACATCCTTTTTCCCGTGCTGCTATTCGGATTCCAGGGGCATTGCCTCCAGTATTTTTACGGGAGCTTCCTGGAGGGCAGGATGCGCGACACGAAGAAAAACGGCCTTGCGGCGGCGGTTTCCTACGCGGCGCTTCGGCTGGCGATTTCCTGGGCGGGCGCGCCGGAAGCCTGGGATTACAGGGCGGCGGCAGTGAAAATGGCAGCGACCCTTTGCCTCCTGCTGGCGCTGGCGTTTTGCTTTTACAGGACTTTTACGCTTCTGACAATTTTCCTTGCGGCAGCCTTCCAGGCAATCGCGGACATTAGCCGTTACGTGGCGGTTATTTTGCTGGGCGAGCTGGGGGAAGGGCTGCTGGATTTCTGGAACTGGTGCGCGGGAAAAGGCGTATTCGCGTCGGCGCGGGCTTTTTCCACGGCGGTGGGCGCCGGGCTGGCGGGCGAGTGGCTCCTGGAATATCTGGCGATGGTCCTGCTTTTGCGCCTGTCGCTGCAAAAAATTGTGAACGATTTCCGGGAAAAAGACTACGGCATCCACAGGACGGAGCTTTTATTTCTCCTTACGCCGGCGGCCACGGGGCTAATGATTTGCCTGCTCCTTCGCATTATCATCATCACCATGGAAGATGGCGTTCCCCGAATCTTGTACGACAAATATCCGATACTGATCGCGGCCCTCCCGGCGATTTTGCTGCTGTCGCTGCTCTCCATCCTGTGCGGCGTGAAGCTGTTCCAGGACATGATTGACCTGAACCGGGAAAAAAGCGGCCGGATGGTTCTGGAAAAGCAGGTGGCGAGCCTGCAGGAACACATGGACGAGATGGAGCGGGTCTACTCCGGCATCCGCAGCGTAAAGCACGACATGAAAAACACGCTTCTGGTGATTGAGCGGCTCTCGGTCGCGGGCGGCGCAAAAGAAAACCCGGAGCTGCGGCGGTATCTGGCCGGGCTGAACCGGACATTCGAGGAGCTGGAGGTTCGCTTCAAGACAGGAAATGCGGTTGTGGACGCGCTTCTGCACATGAAAAGCCACGAAGCCGCGCGGGAGGCGCCGGGCCTTCAGATAGATGCCGAGGAGCTTTTGTTTTCGCCAAAGCTTCAGATTCACAGCTACGACATCGGAGTGATTCTGGGAAACGCCCTGGACAACGCCATCGAAGCTTGCAGAAAGCTGAAAGAGAAAGAGCCCGAGGCGGAGGCTTACATTCGTCTGTGCTCTTTGCAGAAAGGAAATTTCCTGATTCTGCAGGCGGAAAACAGCTTCGACGGGCGGCTGGCGCGTTGGCAAGAGGGGCTCCCGGCGACGGACAAGGCGGACAAAAAGCTCCACGGCATCGGCCTTGCCAACATCAAAAGCACGGCGGAAAAATACCAGGGGACGATGGATTTTAAGATAAAGGGCAGGACATTTCTCCTGTCCGTGATGATGAAAAATGAAAGGGGCGGTGAAAATGGATTTTGGAGTGACCAGTAAAAGGGACGGATATGCGGCGGCGCAGCGGCGGCAGAGCGCTTCCGTTGGAAAAAAGAACGCAGGCGCAACCTTCGCCAAGCTTGTGGCGGAAAAGACGGCGGGACAGACAAACGCGTCTGGCGCGGCTGTCCACGGGTCTGACATGCGCTATATGGGTGAAACCTACCAGGAACGCCTGCAAAAAATCACGAACCCGGACGCGGCAGTCGCGTTCCAGGCGGCATACGCCAAAAAACTGGCGGGCGCCACGGACGCCGCGTCCATCCTCAGCAAGGTGTTCAGCGCCGGCAAAACAGGCGCCGCGACTTTCGCGGAAGCGTTTCCGGCCTACCGGGTCGTAACCCACGTGGGAAACGCGGATATTGCCGCCGCCAACTGGCAGCGAAACGATTTCCCCTTCTGGGAATACTACCGGGAAAACACAAGCGCGGACGCGCTGAACGATTGGAGGCCGTCCGGGCCAAACCCGCCGCAGACGCGAAGCGACCTGCAGCGCAATTACAGCAGCATCGGCCCCGGCCGGATGGCCGTTCTTGTGCCGGAGAAATTACAGGCAAAAATGGACGCAGACCCGGCGTATGCTAGGCAGATCATGGCAAAATTACAGGAATGGAAAGAGGATTACGACCGCTGGGACAACACGGTGGCGGCCTCCTACGGCTACGACGTGGCGGCGCACCAGGCGGGAAAAAGCTACGTGTTTGATTTGGATGAAAACGGCGACGTGCGAAACTGCACGGTCACAGGCAGCGGCGGAACCCTCACAGGCCCGACGAAAGAAGAGCGGGAGCAGTTTGAAGCCGAGCAGAAAAGGAAATGGAAGCTGCGCGTGAAATACATCGAAATAATGGAAGAAAGCGCCCGGAAACGAAACCAGATGGAGCGGGAAGACCGCGAAGCGGCCGCCCAGGAGGCGCGGGGCATATAAAAAGGAGGGCAAATCATGCGTATAGGAAACAACTATCAGGGGGTTATGCGGTTATTTTCGAGAATGAATGCAAGCAGGACGAATTTTGCTATGCCATTTGGCGCCAAAGCGGCAAAAAGAACCGGCGCCGGCGGCAGGAATACGCTGGCGGATCTGCTTTCCGGCCACTACAAAAACTCCCATGGCGTGGAAGGCATGTGCGTGACGGGCAACCCAAATGCAAGAAAAATCATTCCCGTTTCCGATGAAATGAAGCGGCGCGTTTTTAACAGTGTGAAAAATGCATTCTACAAATACAACGGCATGTCCGGCGACAACGAAGCGGAGTGGGAGGAGATGGCCCGCGCGAAAAATGCATATTACCAGACGCTGAAAAAAAGCGACCGGGTCGCCGCGGCCTGGACTTTGGGCCAGTTTGAAATAAGCGTCGCCCGGAAAGTCGCTGGCGCCATAAAAGAGCAAACGCCCGGCTGGACGTACGGCGAGCCAATTCCGGCAGGGGTTTTGGATGAGATTTTTGCGGATGGGGGCGCTGCGGAGATGGCGTTTGAGGAATTTGGGAAGGTGAAAGGGGTGGATGTTCGGGCTTAGGAAACAGGCATTGCCTGGTTTTCAAACAAACAGAGGGACGCTGTTCCCTCTGAAAATTTTACTTTAAAAGCTCATCATACGTAGTGTTCAGGCAATCCCGAATCCCACGCAGCTGAGCGCCAGTGATATGCTGGATTCCCCTTTCGATTTTTACCAGGGCTTCCCGTGTCATTTCTATGCCTTTCAGGTTCAGCATACCGGAAAGCTCTGTCTGTCCAATATTTTTTTCTAAACGTATTCGGCGGATGTTTCCGCCAATATCTATCCCGATTTGTTTTATTTTCTGTTCCATAGCTGTTTGTCCGTATTTGGACTGAAATCAGTTCTTTTTCTCTTTATCATAGCCGCCATTCATGATACAATGGGACTAGAATAAGTCCACACGCAGGATAAAATGTTTTATGAAATTTTTGACCATCGTTTATTTTAGAGGGCCGTGTTCACGTTCATGCTGCATGATCGCCTGCCGGACTAAATATAATACCTGGCCATTTATAGAACGCCCCTCAAATTCCGCAAGGTTTTTTAGTTTCTTGTGAGTTTCAGAATCGATGCGTAAACCTAAATGTTTATCCTTTTCCATGACAATTCCTTTTCAGCCCCAATAAGTACAAAATAAATGTTAATTAAGTATATTTTAAGTATTTTGGAAAAAGAATGGCATGAATAGACTTATTTTAAGTACAATATATTTTCTCAAGAAGAGAGGAGGACTATGTGAGTAAGAATGAAACAGGATGCGTCTTATTATCAAATTAAGAAAGTCCATTTATGGATTGCTATTTTTGTCACAATGTGTGCAGCATGGGTTGTAAATTGTAAGCAGGATTTATATGCTGGGTGGGAGCGGTTTCAAGAAAAAGAGAGCAATGCCTGCGAGCAATTGGATTCCAAATTGAAGAACAAAAAGAAGTGTTATTTATGCGGGAAAAACAAAAAAAGCATGATGGCATATTACCGAAAGTTTGATACAATAGGGATTATCTCTCTTTCTGATTGGTATGTGATGGATTTGGGATTGCAGGAATATGAGGAACAAGAAAACATATCAGAAAACGATCCGCATATTTCTTTTAGAATGACAAATTTGGGAGGTGTATCTATCATAGAATCAAGTGCGCCGGATCGGGGAATGGCGACCATGGATATAAGTTTGTCCCAAAATTGTGAACCAGATACGCAGATATTGCAGAAAAATTTGTGCCAGAACTGTCTTAATCATATGATGGATGCGTTGGCGCCATCGGCATATCCGCTTTGTCTGGTGGATTTCCAGACATTGCAGATTTATTCTTTGCAGGATTGCTATGTTGGATATTCCATAAGGGATTATTGGGTGGAGATAGAGTATGATGATGACAGAGTTAAAATAAAGGCATTTTATTTGCCAGACAGACAGGAAAAGAAGTAGATATTAGAGTGTGTTTGAAAACCTAAAAAAATCTGTCAATAAAACAAAAAGTTGGGATATGGACATATTGCGCATATTATAAAAAATAAAGGAGAAAAGGGAAGCTCATGGGAATTGGAAATCAATCAGAGTGAAAAAAGGAAGTTTATAGTTGAGCCATTGTAAAATAAAAAGCTCTATGTTATACTATAATCCAACAATTTGCATTTGAATTTACGGAAAACCATCGGGGATTCCACGCAAACGACAAGAAAGGGAATGGCGCCTATGCGGTCAAATTTCTCATTTTTAAACGCCAAGTTTCCGGCCCTGGAGAGATTCGGGGAGTTGGCGGAGCAATATTTATACAGCGATACGAATTCCTGTCTGCTCAAGCTGGGGATGATTGGCGAGACCATTGTGAATCTGGTTTTCACTTATGACGGGATTCCCCTGCCGCAGAACAATACGGCGGCGTACCGGATTCAGACGCTGTTTCGGGAGGGCATGTTTTCCCGCGATCTGGGGGATATTCTCCACGCGCTCAGGAAGGCCAGGAACAGAGCGGCCCACGAAAATTATGATTCTTTAGAGGATGCGAAGGCACTGCTGCAGATGGCCCACAGTTTGTGCGAATGGTTTATGCAGACTTATGGCGACTGGAGTTATGAAAGTCAGCCTTTTGCAATGCCTTTGGAAAGCCAGGAGCCCAAGGCGGCAAATCGGCGCGAAGAGGAGGCCCAGGAAGAAAAGCTTCTGGAAGAAGCGGACGAGGCGGCAGCGGCGGCGCCTGCGGTGGACAGAAGCGTCCGAAGAGAACAGGCGGGCAAAGCGGCGAACCGGCGCGTTCCCTCAGAAGCGGAGACCCGTTATTTCATCGACCGGCAGCTTCGTCAGGTGGGCTGGGAGGCGGACACAAAGCGCCTGCGTTATTCCAAAGGGACGCGTCCAAAAAAAGGGCGCAACCTGGCCATCGCCGAGTGGCCTACCGATTCCGGCGCGGGCAGCCGTGGCTATGCCGACTACGCCCTGTTCGTGGGCACGCAGATGATGGCCATCGTGGAGGCCAAGGCCGCGCACAAAGACATCCCGTCGGTCATTGACTATCAGTGCAAGGACTATTCCCGGAACATCCGAAACGCCGATGCGCCCTACCAGATTGGCTCCTGGGGAAAATACAAGGTTCCTTTTACATTCGCCGCCAACGGCCGTCCCTATCTGGAGCAGTTGGAGACGAAAAGCGGCGTGTGGTTTCTGGATTTGCGCCGCCCAGACAACGCGCCCAAAGCGCTGCGGGGCTGGATGAGTCCGGCAGGCCTGCAGGAGCTTTTGGAAAAAGACGTTGCCGCGGGCAACCGGGCGCTGCGGGAAATGTCCCGGGATTTTCTGCGGGACAAAGACGGGCTGAACCTGCGGGAATACCAGCTGCGGGCGATTGAGGCCGCGGAAAACGCGCTGATTGGCGGCCAGCAAAAAATTCTGCTGGCCATGGCCACTGGGGATGGTGGTATTATAGTGCCAAGTCAAGCAAAGACCGCATAAATCAAGGGTTTTTGGCTGATTTAGTCCTACAAGAAAATGCCTTCGGGTGAGGTGTTTACAGGTGGGACGGCGCCGTTTTCAACTGAAAATATGACCGCCTTGCACTAATATAACACGAGGGGCGGTGAAGCCTTAAAGGCAAGACGCATGGGCGGATTATGCCCGTGCGGTACAACTGAACATGGAATTAAGGTAGGACTTAATCGGTGACTGAGAAGTGTGTGCTGATGATGGTCCTATTTTTTATGCCTTCTCAGGAACCGGTTGAGCGCCTGCCGGAGTCAATCAGAGTAAAGGAGTGAAAAACTATGGCAAGAGCGAAAAAGGAATACCGGGAACTGACTGTCAGCGAGGCGTGCTGTTATGGAAGGAAGACGGCGCCGATGCTCCGGATCCAGGGGCATTGGTTCCAGGAACTGGGATTCAATATCGGGGATCCTGTTCTGGTCAAGTGCGAGGAAGGCAAACTGATCATCATGGCGGATACCGCTATGGCTGAGATCAAGAAGGCGGAGAAGGCTTTCATGGAAGAAGAGACCAGAAAGCTGCAGGAGCGCTTCCAGAAGGAGAAGAAGGAACTGAGGGCGAGGTTCGTTGCTGAAAGACGAGCAGACTATGGAATGGTGGCGGAAGCCGGACTGGAGGCGTGACGATATGGGAAAGATAATCATGATCGGAGCGATGAAAGGTGGTGTCGGTAAATCTGTTACCGCGTTCAATCTGGCTTATGCTCTGCAGAAGCGTGGGAAGAAGGTGCTGGCTGTGGATTTCGATCCGCAGTCCAACCTGACCACCTGCGTTGGAGCTGAAGACGTGGATGTGTCGATCGGGGATCTGATGATGAACGTGATCGAGGATGAAGAGCTTCCGGAGCGTGATGAATATATCTGGGAGAGGAATGGCGTGGACTTCATACCGTCATCAATAGGGCTTTCCGCAGTAGAAGCGAAGCTGAGATTGGAAATGGGGACGGAAAAGATGCTGGCGGTGATCCTGGAGCCGCTGAAGGATGATTATGACATTATCCTCATTGATACCAGCCCGGCTCTGGGTGCGCTGAATATCAATGCTATGGCGGCAGCGGATGAGGTGATCGTGACTGTGAATCCGCAGCTTCTGGCGATGAAGGGGCTGCAGGACTTCTTGAAGACCGTGAAGAAGATCAAGAGCCGCATCAATGAGAAGTTGGATGTGGCGGGGATCCTGCTCACGATGTGCGATGCGAGGACGATTCTCTGCAAGACGATCACAGAACAGGTTACGGAGACATTCAACGGGCAGATCAGGATCTTCAAGAGCAAGATCCCGAGTACCGTAAAGGTAGGTGAGAGTGTTTATTACAGTGAGCCTTTGACCGAGTATGCGCCGGGATGTAACGCGTGCAAGGCTTATGAGAGACTGGCAGGGGAGGTGATCGCGGATGAAGGCTAACGGTCCAAAGAGGAAGTTATTTGATGCTGTGGATATGATGACGGCAGATGTACCGTAGGCGGAGACCGGAAACGGTCTCCAAAGCCTTCCGGTTGATAGCATAAAGTCGTTCCATGATCATCCTTTCCGCCTGTATCAGGGTGAACGCCTGGATGATATGGTGGAGAGCATCCGGGAGCATGGAGTTCTGAATCCGGTGATCGTCCGGAAGAAGGGAAGCGGTTATGAAATGCTTTCCGGCCACAACAGGCAGAATGCAGCAAAGCTTGCAGGGTTGGCGGAGATACCGGCCATTGTGAAGGAAGGCCTGTCGGATGAAGAAGCCTATGTCTATGTGATCGAGACGAATGTGATCCAGAGGTCGTTCACGGATCTGGCTCCAAGCGAAAAGGCGGCGGTGCTGTCTGCTAGATATGAGAAGGTGATCAGCCAGGGCAGGCGGAACGACATTCTGCAGGAGATTGAAGAGATTGGAACTTGTGGACATGATGTCCACAAGTCGAGAAGCCGGGATGGCATTGGGGAAGAATATGGGATGACCGGCAGGAACATCGCCAGATACATGAGGGCGGACAAGCTGATCCGTCCATTCAAGGACAGGCTGGATACCGGCGGACTGACATTGACAGCTGCAGTGGAGCTTTCGTATCTGCCCGAAGACGAACAGATCATTGTGGCAAAGAAGGATGCTGCGATAAATGAGAAGGCGGCAAAGTCGATCAGGGCGGCAGCAGGCGAGCTGACAGAAGATAAACTGGAAGAGATTCTGCATCCGGTCAGGGGATCTGCTCCGGCAAAGGCGGTGAGTGTAAAGATACCGGCAGAAGCAGAGGAAAAGTATTTCTCCGGGATGAAGGCGAAGGAACGGACGGATCTGGTTATGAAAGCTCTGGACGCGTGGTTTGCCGGGAAGGAGGCTGCCGATGTTCAGTAATGAAGACTTGAAGTGTCTGGATCCGGAGTATTTCAACATTATCACCACAGATGCCTATGATGTGACGATCATGTCCAGGAATACCGGTCATTACTGGTATCTGCATAATCCGGAGTATCCGGAGCAGGGTACTGTGATCATATTTCACTCACACCATGCGGACAAATCAGGGAGAGTAAAGTATCACCTGCACGGCAGGGCAAATACACTACGGAAGGCGGTGCGAAGCATCCGGGGACATGATCGGTGGCAGATGAACGGTAGAAAATGGTGAATTGTACGGCGGGTTTGAGCTTTGAGGCTTGAATCCGCATTTTTTTTGCCTGTGCCACCACGCAAATTACAACAAACAGATATAAACACTTGAAAACGATAGGATTCTGATGTAAAATACAAATTGGCTATTTATGCGTATTTGGAATATGTGAGAGGTATGACCATGAACGAAAACGTAGAAGAAAAATGGATAAATATCGATGAAGCAGCTGAATACTTTGGTGTGAAACCAGCTACTATTCGAGACTGGATCAGAAAAGGCAAGAATATTCCTGCTCAGAAAATCGGTAAGGCGTGGAAATTCAAATATTCTGAACTGGATGCATGGGCAAAGAGCCAAGACAGTGCAATAAATAAATGATGTTGCACCAGACGACAATGAATTAATAGAAACGGAGTATACAGAGGTATGGCTGTGAAGAAATCAGAATTGTATTCAATGCTTTGGGAAGCATGCAATAAACTGAGAGGCGGCGTGGAACCTGCCAGATATAAGGACTACGTGTTGGTTCTGCTGTTCCACAAATATGTATCAGAGAAGTATAAAGGTCAGCCCTATGCCATGATTTTGTCAAGATTGGTTGACACATTTTCCTCAAGGATTTTGTAACCTATG
>CAOJVE010000072.1 GCA_948444865.1 uncultured Lachnospiraceae bacterium | reverse complement strand
CAAAAAAAAGACCAAAAAGGGAGAGCCTCCAAAGCCCTCCCTAAATAACGCTAATCCAGGTATTTCACAGCCGTTCCATAGCACATAATCTCCGCAGCTCCCTGGGCCACCTGGGCCGACACATAGCGGACGCATACCACCGCGTCCGCGCCCATGGCAGAAGCGTCCGCTTCCATCCGCTGGGTGGCGATGTTCCGGGCGTTGGCCATCATCTCATTATAAGAAGTCAGCTCCCCGCCCACCAGGGTCTTCAGGCCGTTCATAAAGTCTTTGCCGAAATGCACGCTCTGCACGGTGCTGCCTTTGGCAATGCCCAGTTCCTGCAGTTTCCGGTCCCCAATCTGATCTTTTGTGACAATCAGCATAATTTTTTCTCCTTTTTTCCACTAAATTTTTTCGATGATTACGCCGTCCCGATAGGCCTGCAGCAGCTGTTTGAGCTCTTCAATGCGCTCTTTTAACTCGCTTCCCGTGTCCGTGTCCCCCACCAGCTTGCGCCTCTGGGTCAGCTTCACGGCCACCCGCTTGGATATGATGTCCGCTTCTTCCTGTACAGCCGCTTCCGTGGTGGTGAACGGCTCGTGGGCGGACAAAAGAAGCCCGAAGGAATTGTAGATCAGCGTGTAGCCGGCAATTCCCGTCTCTTTTTGGTAGGCCCGGGAAAATCCGCCGTCGATGACCAGCGCTTTTCCGCCGCATTTAACCGGACTCTCCCCGGATGTGTGGTGCACCGGCATGTGTCCGTTGATGATGTGCACTTCCTCCCCGGACAGGCCGAACTCCAAAAGGATTCGATCCATGATTTCCGGATCTTCCAGGAATTTATAATAGGGATTTTTCAGCTCCTTGTGCGTCTCCTTCTCCGCCAGGAAATACCGCTCAAAGGTGGCCATTTTGTCCTTGCCGAACAGCGGCGAATTGGCGCCGCACCAGATATACCACATGATGTCCTCGCCCTTTTTCTTCTCGTCGGGGTCCTGGGCGAAAAATCCCTTGCGCACGTAAACCTCCAGCGCGTCGTACAGCGCTCTGCCCCGGTAGGCTCTGTCATAGACAAGGGCTTCCTTCAAGCTTCCGTCGGCGTTTAAAGGCACGCAGCCGTGGTACATCAGATTCCCGTTGAACACTTTGTACAGGCTTCCCTTATTCAAAAGCAGCATCATATGCTGCTGCATCTTCTCGCATTTCACAAAAGCCGACTGCAGCCGCTCCATCACCTCCGCCTCTTCCGGGGACAGGGCATAGGGGTTCTTCGGGTCGATGGTGGGGAAATTCGTATCCAGAAGGGGATATTTCTTCCCGTTCATTTTCAGAACGCCCCGCTCGTAATCAATCCGGTGCAGCAGGCGGCGGTCCTCCATCTGAAACGACGGTCGTCTGGCGATCAGCTGGCCTTCCAGCTTGAACTGGATAATGGAAATGGCTTTGTGCATCTGCATATTTAGTTTTGCCTCTTCCTGCCGCTCATTGCCGTTTCCCTTGATTTTAAAGCAGGCGCAGGGGTCGTCCTTATAGGTGGCCATAGAGAAAGTGGCCAGAGGCAGCAGGTTGATGCCGTAGCCGTCTTCCAGAATGTCCAGATTGCCGTACCGGGCGCTGATGCGCACGATGGTGGCGATGCAGGAGAGCTGTCCGGCCGCGGCGCCCATCCACACAATGTCGTGATTGCCCCACTGGATGTCCAGAGAATGGTAGCTCATCAGCTTGTCCATGATGAAATGGGGCGCCGGCCCCCGGTCGTAAATGTCCCCCAGCACATGGAGATGGTCGATGACCAGCCGCTGGATCAGCTCCGCCAAAGCGATGATAAAGTCCTCCGCCTTGCGGATGTCGATGATGGTGGTGACGATGGAATCATAATAATCCTCCTTGTCCACCACTTCTTTTTTCTCCGTAATCAGCTCTTCGATGACGTAGGCGAACTGGCTGGGCAGCGCTTTTCGCACCTTGGAGCGGGTGTACTTGGAAGCCACCGTTTTGCAGATTTCGATGAGGCGGTAGAGGGTGATTTTATACCAGTTCTCCATGTCCTCCTCTTCTTTTTTCACCAGCTCCATCTTCTCTTTGGGATAATAAATCAAGGTGGCGATGGATTTTTTATCCGCCGTGCTTAAAGTATGGCCGAACACATCGTCGATTTTGTGGCGGATGGCGCCGGAGCCGTTCCTAAGCACATGGGAAAACGCCTCGTACTCCCCATGCAGATCCGTCAGGAAATGCTCCGTGCCTTTGGGCAGGTCCAAAATGGACTGCAGATTGATAATCTCCGTGGCCGTCTGAGCAATGGTGGGGTAAAGCTCCGCCAAACGCTGCAAATACTTTAATTCTTCTTTTTTCATGCTGCCTCCCTTCCTAACATAAAAATTTTTGTTTATTTCGCAATTGCCTACATCATAATATCGAACAAAGAAATCTGATTGGACTGGGGAATGTCCCCGAACAAATGCATGCTCTCCATCAGGTCAATCACCGATTTACTGACCTTGGTGCGCTGGCGGAAATCGTCGACGGACAAAAATTTCCCCTCCCTGGCCGCATCCACCACCGCGTCCGCCGCCTTGTCCCCCAGACCTTCGATGCAGTCCAAAGACGGCATCAGCTTCCCGTCCACGATGCGAAACCGGTGCGCCTCCGATTCGTAAATGTCAATGGGCATAAAGGAAAACCCACGGGCGTACATCTCCTGCACAATGCGCATATCCTTTAATGTATCTTGCTCTTTTTTTGTCAGCGCATCCCCCTGTTTCTTAAATTCCTGCATATGGTATTCCAGCTTTTCCTTCCCCTGGCACATCAGCTCATAGGAAAAGGACGTGGCGCGGATGCTGAAAAAGGCCGCGTAGTAGGCCAGCGGATGGAAAATCTTGTACCAGGCGATGCGGTAGGCCATCATCACATAGGCCGCCGCGTGGGCTTTGGGGAACATGTAGGAAATCTGCTTGCAGGACCAGATGTACCAGTCCGGCACGTTGTTTTCCTTCATAATCTTTTCCCACTCCGGCTTTAGGCCCTTTCCCTTTCGCACGCTCTCCATAATGGTAAATGCCTGGCTGCTCTCCACCCCCTGGTTAATCAGATAGGTCATGATGTCGTCCCGGGTGCAGATGGCCGTGGATATAGTCGCCTTCCCCTCCTGAATCAAAACCTGGGCGTTTCCCAGCCACACGTTGGTGCCATGGGACAGGCCGGAAATCCGAATCAAATCGGAAAAGCAGGCAGGCTTGGTGTCCAAAAGCATCTGAATGACGAACTCGGTGCCAAACTCTGGAATGCCGAGGGCCCCCAGCGGACAGCCGCCAATGTCCTCCGGTGAAATCCCCAGCGCGTTTGTGCTGGAAAATAATGACATCACGTCCGGCTGGTCCAGCGGAATCTCCCGGGCGTTTGTGCCCGTTAAATCCTCCAGCATACGAATCATGGTAGGATCGTCGTGACCCAGAATGTCCAGCTTCAAAAGGTTGCCGTCGATGGAATGATAATCAAAATGGGTGGTGACAATGTCCGAGTTCACGTCGTTGGCCGGATGCTGCACCGGCGTAAATTTCTCAATCTCTTCCCCTAATGGGAGCACGATAATCCCGCCGGGATGCTGGCCCGTGGTCCTTCGGATTCCTGTGCAGCCCTGGACGATCCGGGTGATCTCGCAGTTGCGCTTTCGTATGCCTTTTTCCTCAAAATATTTTTTCACATAGCCGAAGGCCGTTTTCTCCGCCAGCGTGCCGATGGTGCCGGCCTTAAAGGTCTGGCCCGTTCCGAAAATCTCCTCCGTGTACCGGTGGGCCACACCCTGGTACTCCCCGGAAAAATTCAGGTCAATATCTGGCTCCTTGTCCCCTTTAAATCCCAGAAACGTCTCGAAGGGAATGTCAAAGCCTTCCTTCTTCAAGGGTTCTCCGCAGTTGGGACAGATTTTATCCGGCATGTCGCACCCCACCCGGCCCACGAAGGCCTTCACCTCCGGGGAGTCGAAGTCGCTGTAATGACAGTTCTTGCAGTAATAATGCGGCGGCAGCGGATTCACCTCCGTGATGCCGGCCATGGTGGCCGCCAAGGAAGAACCCACCGATCCCCGGGAGCCCACCAGATAGCCGTCCTCGTTGGATTTCCACACCAGCTTCTGGGCAATGATGTACATCACCGCATAGCCGTTGGAGATGATGGAATGCAGCTCTTTTTCCAGACGGTCCTCCACAATCTTAGGAAGCGGATCTCCATAGATTTCGTGGGCTTTTTGCAGGCAGGTCTCCCGCAGGTTCTTATCCGAGTCCTCGATGACCGGCGGAAACTTATCGGGATGTATGGGCGAAATTTTCTCACACATATCGGCAATCTTATTGGGATTTACAATGACCACTTCCTCCGCCTTCTCGTCGCCCAGGTAACGGAACTCCTCCAGCATTTCCTCTGTGGTGCGCAAATACAGCGGCGCCTGGTCGTCCGCGTCGCTAAAGCCCTTTCCGGCCATGATGATTCTCCGGTAAATTTCGTCCTGCGGGTCCATGAAATGCACGTCGCAGGTGGCCACTACCGGTTTTTGAAACTGCTCTCCCAGCCGGACGATTTTCCGGTTGATCTCCATCAGGTCTTCCATGGAGCGCACTTTTGTCTTGTCGCTGTCGATCATAAACTTATTATTCCCCAAAGGCTGGATTTCCAGATAATCGTAAAAGGATGCCAGCCGGGCGATTTCCGGGGCAGGCGCGTCGTTTAAGACCGCCTGGTAAAGCTCCCCCGCCTCGCAGGCGCTGCCGATTAAAAGCCCCTCCCGGTGTTTCAAAAACACGCTTTTGGGCACCCGTGGGCAGCGGTGGTAATATTTCAGGTGGGACAAAGACACCAGCTTGTAAAGATTCACCCGGCCCGTCTCGCAGGTGGCCAGGATGATGGCGTGATGGGTGGGCAGCTTTTTCACCTGGTCCTCCGACACGCTGCCCTGGATGTTCAGCTGCGTAAGGTCGTAAATCTCCCGCTCCCGGCACATTTCCACAAATTTGACGAAAATCTCCGCTGTGCAGCCCGCGTCGTCCACGGCGCGGTGATGATTGTACAAAGGAATCTGCAGCGCTTTCGCCACCGTGTCCAGCTTGAAGCGGTTCAGAGCCGGCAAAAGGAACCGGGCCATGCCCACGGTGTCCACCGACGTGAAATCAAAGGGAAGTCCCAGCTGCTGGCAGTTTCGATCCACAAACCCCACGTCAAAAGACGCGTTGTGGGCCACCAGCGCCGCCCCCTGGCAAAATTCTAAGAATTTCGGCAGGATTTCCCCAATCTCCGGCGCATCCGCCACCATGGAATCATTGATGCCCGTCAGCTGCTCAATCCGGTAGGGAATGGGCGTTTTGGGATTGACGAATGCAGAAAACCGGTCAACGATTTTCCCGCCTTCCACCCGAACGGCGCCAATCTCGATAATCTGGTTGGCGATGGGGCTGAATCCGGTGGTTTCCAGGTCGAACACCACAAAATGATCGGTCAGCTTTTGCCCCTTGTCGTTTTGCACCATGCCTTTGGTGTCGTCTGCCAGGTAAGCTTCCATGCCGTAGATAACCTTAAAGTCCGCGTCCGGCGGCACGCATCCGCCCCAGGCGTCGAAGCAGTGATGGGCCTCCGGGAACGCCTGCACTACCCCGTGGTCCGTGATGGCGATAGCCCGGTGACCCCATTCGTAGGCCCTTTTTACCAGGTCTTTTGCGTCGGTCACCCCGTCCATGTCGCTCATCTTGGTGTGGCAGTGGAGCTCCACCCGTTTTTCCGGGCTTGTGTCCATGCGTTTGACGGTGAAATCCCCGATTTTTTTAATGCCGCGCACCGAACCGATGGTCAGCTCCCCGTCGAAACGGTCGATGGACGTGACGCCTTTGATTTTCAGAAAAGCGCCTTTTTTGACGGATTCTTTGACTTCCGCAACCTGGGCGTTTTCCAAAAACATTTTCACAACAATGCTGTCGGTGAAGTCCGTGACGGCGAATATCAGAATGGTCTTCTCGTTTCGGATCTCCCGCTCGTCCAGGGCAATCACTTTTCCGCGAATAATCACCTCGCCCATCTCGCCGACGATGGTCTCCAGGGCAATGGCCTCGCCCTCAAAATCCCTGCCGTAGACCAGATCCGGATGCCCGGCACGCTTCAAAGGCTGGGCCGCTTTTTTGCCGGATTTCCTGGAAGGCGCCGGGCGCGCCGAACTGTTTTGGTCGGCTGGGCCGGATTTTGACGCTTTCGCATCTTCCATGCCCGAACCGCCTAAAGAGGCTTGCTGCATAACCTGCGCCACCTCCTGTTCCAGTTTCTTCTCGGCGTTTTTCCGATATTTGCTCTCCGAATGGGCCACGAACTGGGTCTCCACTTTCAGGTCCATGCCGCAGCGTTCACAGAAGACTTTTTCCAGATATTCCACCAACACTTCCCCGCGCTCTCTGGCAATCATCGAATCGGGAATCAGAAGCCGCAGAAAATGGGTCTGGGGAAATTCCATCCGGGCGCCCATAAATAAGTTGTGCTCCAGCTGGTTATAGGCCTTTAACTCTTCCAACATGCTGGGCCGGTATGCTTCCATGAAATTTTCCGGCGTATACTGCTTGGACAACAAAAACCGCTCGATGATCTTCACTTGCATATGCAGCTGCCCGAAAAATTGACGACGGATTTCCTCTTCTGCATGAAAAATGTATTTTTTGTGAATCCACCGGTCGCAGACCAGATAGACCCGCAGCCTGGTCCGCTCTGCATTGCAGGTCACGCGGGTGACGGACGCTTCGGCAAGCCACCCTTTGATGTCCTCATTCACCTGCAGATTCGGAAATACGTCAAAAAATTTCTTTTCCATCTTCGCCTTACCCTTCCCAGCGCAGCAATTCTTCCTGGAGGCAGGACAAAAGCTCCGCCTCTGGAACTTTTTTCACGATCTCGCCTTTCCGAAACAAAAGCCCCACGCCCTTGCCCCCGGCGATGCCCAGATCTGCTTCCCTGGCTTCCCCTGGGCCATTCACCGGACAGCCCATGACAGCCAGCTTCAAGTGGACGTCGGGATGTTTCTCGGCGTATTTCTCCGCCATCTCCTCGACTTGGTTGGCCAAGCCGATCAGATCAATCTCCGTGCGCCCGCAGGTGGGGCAGGAAACTACTTCCACCCCCTGACACCGAAGGCCCAGGCTTCTCAAAATCGCCTTGGCCGACTTGATTTCCTCCACCGGCGGGCCGGTTAAGGACACTCGCAGCGTGTCGCCGATGCCCTGATAAAGAAGGATGCCAAGGCCCACGGCGGATTTGATATTTCCCGAACGCAGCGTCCCCGCCTCGGTGATTCCGATGTGCAGCGGATAATCCGTCTGCGCCGCCAAAAGTTCATGGGCCGCCACGCACATATTCACATCGGAGGATTTAATGCTGATGACCAGATTTTCATAATACCACTTTTCGATCATGCGCACCTTGTCCAGCGCGCTTTCTGCCAGTCCCTGGGCTGTCACGCCCTTGTATTTTTCCAGCAGCTCTTTTTCCAGGGAACCGCTGTTGACCCCTACCCGGATGGGTATGGATCGCTCTTTGGCCGTCTTCACAACGGCCTGAAGCCGATCGCCGTCCCCGATGTTTCCGGGGTTAATGCGGATTTTGTCCGCCCCGTTTTCCATGGCGGCGATGGCCATGCGGTAGTCGAAGTGAATGTCCGCCACCAGCGGAATGTGGATCTGTTTTTTGATTTCCCTCAGCGCCAAAGCGGCTTCCTGGGTGGGAACCGTGCAGCGGATAATCTCACATCCCGCTTCTTCCAGCTCCAGAATCTGCGCCACGGTGGCCTGCACATCCTCTGTCTTCGTATTGGTCATGGACTGAATCAAAATCGGATTCCCGCCGCCGATTTTACAGTTTCCGATTGTTGCGACTTTTGTATGGTCCCGGTGCATGGCTCGCCTCCCTCTTTGCCTTTTCTTGTCAACGCTGAATTTCCAAAAGCTTGCTCTTTAAATCCGCTTCCATCTGCTGTATCTGCGCTTCCGCCTCCTGCCGTTTCTGATGGCCTTCTTTTTGGATGCGCAGCACTTCATCCAGCGTCTGAATCAGCGATTCATTGGTGTGCTTTAAGGTTTCCATGTCCACAATGCCCCGCTCGGACTCTTTGGCCGTCTCCAGAGTGGCCATCTTCAGGGTGTCTGCGTTTTTCCGAAGAAGCTCGTTGGTCATGTCCGTCACCGCCCTCTGGGCCTTGGCCGCCTCAGTGGAATGGGCGATGCCCAGCGCCAGCGCCATCTGGCTTTTCCACAGGGGAATGGTGTTCACCAGGGTGGATTGGATCTTCTCTACCATCAGCGTGTCGTTGTTCTGCACCAGCCGGATCTGGGGCGCGGTCTGAATGGAAATCATCCGGGTCAGATCCAAGTCGTGCAGCTTCTTCTCAAAACGGTTGCACATGCTGTCCAGATCTTTGGCCGCCTGGGCGTCCTCGGGAAGACCGCTGGCCTGCGCCTTGTCCATCAGTTCCTTTAACTGGGTTTCCCGCACTTCCCCAAGCTTCTTCTTGCCGGCCAGAATGTACATGGACAGTTCCTTGAAATAGCTTAAATTCAGCGCGTACATTTTATCCAGCGTGGCCGTGTCCTTCATTAGACGGACCTGGTGCTGCTGGAGGGACTCCACGATCCGGTTTACGTTTACCTCCGCCTTGTCGTACTTGGCTTTCATGGCGTTAATTTTGTTTGCGTTCTTCTTAAAGAAGCCAAAAAACCCCTTTTCCTCTTCCGGGGTCTCAAAGCCTCGCAGCTCTTTTACCAGACCGGTGATCAGTTCCCCGGCCTCCCCCAGCTCCTGGGTCTGCACATTAGAAAGCGCCGCCTCTGAAAAATCCGCCATTTTCTTTTGCGCGCCTGCGCCGTACTGCAAAATCAGGCTGCTGTTGGTCAAGTCGATCTGGTTGGCGAAATCGTCCACCATCTTCTGCTCCTGGGGCGTAAGCTTCGGCTCCTCGATCTTGGGCATGGCCGCCTCCTGAGGCTCTTTTTTCTCTTCCAATTCTTCCTTCGGCCGCAAATCCGGCTCCAGCGTCAGCGTCGGAACCGGCGTTTCCTCCTGAAAAGCCTGCAGCCCGTTCATCTCATCACTCATAAAACGTCTCCCTTATCCTTCTGTTTTGCTGTCCTTCATTTTAAAACCGTCTTCAATCAAACCTTCCTGGGCAAGCAGGGTCTGCAGCACGGAAATATCCGTAGACAAATCCCATGCCGTGTCCTTGAAAATGGAGTCCAGCAGTTTTTCAAAAGCCAGATTCAGCGTATCCAGCGTATCCTCGATCTCCCGCTTGGAGCTGGTGATATTTTCTCCCTGCACGGTCTGGGCGTCCAGCTCCGCATAGGCCTCCAGCAGCTTTACCGTCGTGGGCAGATAATAATCCATCATCTTCTTCAGATCCGGCGCCACGTCCGGGTGGGCCCGCACCCGTTTGAAAATATTCTGCACAAGCAATTCCATCTTGGATATTTTCCCGGAAATCTCCTGCCCGGATATCCGGTCGTTGCAGTCGCGGATATGTTCCAGATAGGCGTTTCCCTCGTCCAGCAACTCCCGAACCTGAACGGGAACGCCTGTCTCCTTCTCGGACTTTGGCTTTGACGCGGGCCGGGCCGCGCTTCTCTGACGCTCCTCCAGCTGCCTCTGGGCTTCTTTATATTGGTTGTAGGCCTGATTCGTAGCGATCAGACAGGTTTCTTTGCTGTCCAGATGCCCTTCCAGGAACATGCCCTTATTTAGCATCTTCTTCACGTCTTTTCGGATAAAAGATTCGGGCTTTCCAATGCTCTTGGAGAGCTCCTCCAGCTGGCAGTACCCTCTTCCCTGGATGCAGTTGACGTATCTGCGGAACCGCTGGACGAAACCGATTTTCTTAAAGCCGGCCAGACACACCGCTCCAAAGGAAAGCGTCGACGCAAACAAAATACTGTTGGCAATATTCAAACCGGCGGATACGTCCACGGGGAGGGCGGGCGTCATCAAAGCCACCGCCAGACAGATAAACAGTGCGACGCCAGAACCCAGCGCCGCAATGCCTCCAAAAATAGCCATGAAGTACCCCGCCACAGACGCGCCGGAAGGATTCTTGTAAGGACCTGCCGGAAAGCTTTTCCCTCGGACGGCCGGCTGATTGATCCGCTGGTCGTTGAACCGGGGACCCTGCCGCGCCCAGCTCTGATTCCTTTGCCCAGAAAAAGGCTGGCCCGGGCGGGGTTGTCCATCGTCACGGATTTCCCAGTGGCCGCCCGGCTGCCCGCCGTTTAAGAGATTTCCCAGGCCATCAACCGCCCCGTTTATGGCACGGTTGATCCCCTGGTTCAGCTTGCTGAAATCCTGGGAATTGATGGCGTCCTGCACCATATTTTTAATGTCGTTGCCTAATTGATTCCAATCCTGATTCCCCATGCTATCCTCCTGAAGTCTTTTCACTCTCATAAGATAAATCTGCTTTATACATAAGATATTATAAAGGATAGCGGCTGAAAAAGCAATCGGCATTCACCCAGTGTGCGCCAAACATATATTCTTTTTCTTGCACTGTATCCTGTTTATCTGGAACTTAACAAATTATTTTGTTATTTTCTTGCTCTTTACAGGACTCCATGCGCTATAATATGTATTTTTTCCTGAACGCACATAATTTCTGACTCTGACGTAGTACTTCTTATTCAATTTTAATTTTTTAATCGTCTTAGATGTTTGTTTGGCGGAAGCTTCTATATTCCTTGCGTTTTTAAATTTGCTGGATGTGGAAATCTGTATTTGGCATCCGCTTGCTTTCGCGCTTTTTTGCCACCTAATGACGAGCGACTTTTGGGCCTTATTTTTCAATGTAGAAATCTTAGGCGCCTGAAGCCTTATAATCTCCTTACCGGTTGTGTCATATTTTCCAACGTTTATTCCGTTAAACGCGCCAATCGCATATGAATAGGCTGTGCCATTTTTCGCGGTGGCGTCTGTATAATTCACTGCGCCGTTTTTCTTAACCTGCGCTATTTTTGTCCAGCTTTTCTTGCCGGATTTCCTGTATATATTGTACCCTTCCGCTCCCTCGACTTTATTCCAACGGATCGATATGCCGTTTTTCACATTGCTGACGCTTGAAATCGCCGGCTGTTCCAAAGCAAGTTTCTGAACGGATTCGGATTTCGTTTTCTTACAAACTTCACAGGTATAAAGTCTGACGCCTGCTTTCTGGTAGCTGGGCTTAACCGTTATCTTTCCGGCGCCCCAGGCGTGCTCTGTCTTGGAAATAGTTTTTCCTTTTTCCAGTTTCTGGCCACAATCTTTGCAGTATACATCGCCTGTATAACCTGCTTTCTGACAGCTGGCTTCTTTTTTGCCTCTGACTTCTGTCTCCCCATGACCCTTGGCCGCTATTTCCTCTTGCGCAACAAGGACTTCCTTGCATACTTCACAGTGTTCGCCTCTCGTCAGGCCGCTTGTCGTACAGGTCGGCGCCACTTCCTTGTCTTCCACAACTACATGCGTCACCGTAACCTCACGCATTCCGTACTTGGAAGAATCGCCCTTCTCATAAGCGATAACCGTAACCGTTCCGGCAGATACGCCTGTCAGCTTGCCCGACTGATCGATCAGCGCTTCTCCTGTGCCGTTTACGCACTCCCACACATATTCCGCTTCATTGTTCTTATTCTGAATCGAGAATGGAAGCGTTCCGTTTTCTTTCAATTCATCCGATGCGCAATCTAAAGCGTACATTGCAGGACTTCCGTCTGTGTCTACCGCAAAATGTAAAATTTCCAGGAAATTGTACTTTTTAAAATTACCGGCCTTGTCACAAAGCTCCATTTCCAGCAGCCCCCATATGCCTGGCGCGGAACCTTCGGGCAATGTCGCATGGATCGTGTATTTTTTCCAAGCAGTCGGATCGCCCTGGAAAAAGGTCGTTCTATAATTTTCATGATAATGGTATTCAAAATGGGTCTTTCCCAGCGGATCGAGCAGCGTGTAGGAGACCTTCCCCAAACCAGAAACATTATCCTTTGCATAATATTCTATATTTACAACAGTCTCGCCATTGGGGTTTTCCGGATGCAAGGGATACGCGGTTAATTTGATATTGTTTAAATTCATTTCCGGCGCTTCATAATCCGATTGATCGCTTTCGTAGACAAATGTTGTGTATGATTCTGCTCCTGAATTATCCGAATAGAAGTAATAACTACTTTCGTTTTGCGCGTAATCCTGGATTATAATATGATTAATAGAATATTCACCTGACTGCATATACTCTGTAAAAATAAATCTTATTTTGCACGTCTGCGTTTCCGGATCGTATTCCCCCCAATCCTCTATCCGATAAGAATCATGGGTATTATTCGACATTGCGCAATAGCCCTTCTCCACTCCAACATTATCTGTCGCTTTAAATGATACGTTTACATATGTAACGTCTTTTCCTTCCAGAACGCCTGGCTCTAAATCCACTTTCAGAGAATTCGGCACATACTGCGGTTTTTCCGTGTCTGCCAGCAAATTATCTATATAGAGCTTCCAGCCAAAACGGCCCGTTCCCGCAAAACGCTCATTTCCCTGCAGATCCGTAAATTCAATCTGATCGCAGCTCCAATAACCCCTGGCTGCATTCTTGCTCATTTTCAATGTCCCCCGCAGCACAGACGTATCGCCATCCAGCGGATATAAGTACATATCATAAAACGTGCCAGCCTCACTGTGAATACGTAAAAACGCCTTATTAGCCCCGAACTCTTCCTTTCCCTGTGTATCCAGCTGTGCCGTCACAGTGAGGAGCTTGTCTTCTTTTCCTTCTCCTTCCACTTCGATGTCCAATCCCACCATTCTTCCTGGAAACGCATAATCCGGGTATAAATTATACACCTCAAATGTCAGGTCTTCCCGTATCTGCGCCATATAAATCTCGCCATTCATAATATAATTTCTAATAAAATTATATTTTCCCTCTGAGCGGGATTCAAGTCTGTCCGGCATCAGAATATAATAAGCGACCGATTCCGCCATATCCTCGTCTGGATTCACGGCATGCGCATAGGCTGACACAAATTCTGTTTCTTTTGTGGTAGCCCAACCATCTGGATCATCCTCCGTCTGATACCATCCGCCAACTTCCTGCCACTTTGCTTTTAATTCCTCTGAAAACATGTTTTTCCAGAGAAAATGCGTCTTCTCATGCAGAACCAGACGGAATGTGTCTTCCACATGGCTTCCCAGAAACGCTTTATCAATAAACTCGATAAACCCATGCTCTGCGTTCACCCAGGAAACGGCCCCGGCCTGCGGATAAATCGGGTTCACGCTTCCATCAATCCTTCTGACCAAATATTCCAGTCCCGGCGTTTTGTGGAAGCCCTCCGGCATTTCCGCGAACATCTCCAGGATCGCCAGCAATTCTTCCGGCTTAAACTGTTCAAAAGCCGCCGCGGTTTCCCCGGTGCTATCCTTTGTCAGCGCGGAATAATCCTCCACAATAATCGAACAGCCATAATCATTTCTCAAAATCTCATCCACCACGCTGATATTTGCCCCCGCATCGGTTATATAGCGCACCAGCGCATGGTACAGCCGGTTTGAAAAATACGTTCCCTGCAGCGCGCCCATCTGCGCTTTTCTGGGGATTGCATTGGCAAATGCCTCTTCGGCAATGACAACGACTTTTCCTTCCCCATAATCTTGAATTTCCAGGTCATTGTCTAAATGCCTTTTTGTCAAAACCCATTTACTGCCTAACTGCTTTTTGTTATAGCCACAAATGTTGGAAACCAGTTCAAGCATCCGGGACGCATACTCGCTGCTCCACTTTTCCTCTTCATCGCT
>CAOJVE010000071.1 GCA_948444865.1 uncultured Lachnospiraceae bacterium | reverse complement strand
CATATGCTCATTCATCCCCGCCTCCCGGCTGGCGTGGATGTCCTGTGCATAGGCATTGGCGGAAATGGCAATGATAGGTATGGCAGCTGCGTCCGGGCGATTCAGTTTACGGATTTCCCTGGTGGCCTCGTAGCCGCCCATAACGGGCATCTGGATATCCATGAAAATCAAATCGTAATAGCCTTCGCCCTTTTCTATGAAAAAATCAACCGCTTCCTGACCGTTTTTGGCGCACTCTGCCTCCGCCCCCATATCCTGGATAAAATCCACGGCAATCTCTCGGTTGATCTCGTTGTCCTCCACCAGAAGTATCCGATTTCCCTCAAAGGACACTTCCTCCAAATCCCCCTGGTTTTGTATTGCCGCATGGGAAGACGCTTCCCCCACGTGCTGCAGCTTCAGCAAAAGCGTTACCGTGAACCGTGAACCGACCCCCGGCTGGCTCTGGATGCTGATGTTGCCGCCCATCATGCGCACGATATTCTGGGCGATGGTCATGCCTAAGCCGGTGCCGCCCACTTTGCTGATGCGGGAATCCTCCGCCCGGCTGAAGGGTTCGAATATCCGCTTGACAAATTCTTCGTCCATGCCGATGCCATTGTCACAAAACACGAAATCATAACGTCCATATCCGTATTCTTTCGCCTCTTTTTCAGAAACCATCAGCTCCAGCTTCCCGCCGGCCGGCGTGTATTTCACGGCGTTCCCCAAAATATTTTGGAACACCTGCTGCAGCCACACGGCATCTCCGATGACGTCTTCATGTTCCACCTGCAGAGGATGGATTTTTACCTCCTGTTCTTTTTCTAGGACAGAGGGCAGGATGAACTCCACCATGCTCTGCACAAACTCCGAAAGATTGAACCGCTCTTCGGCCAGATGGATTTCTCCAGATTCGATCTGGCTCATGTCCAGCACTTCGTTAACCAGGGACAGCAGATGCTGGCTGGAAACTTTGATTTTATTCAGGCAGTCCAGCACGCGCTCCCGGTTTTCCACATTGGTGATGGCCTTGGCCGTCATGCCGATGATTCCGTTCATGGGCGTACGTATGTCGTGGCTCATCCTAGACAAAAATTCGCTTTTGGAAGCGCTGGCATGGTTGGCCGCTTCGCAGGCCGCCTGCAGCGCCCGCTGTTCTCTAGCCTCTTTTTTCTTACTCTCGGTCACATCCTGCGCCACATACACGGCCATGCAGGGCCGGTCCTTTTCGTCCGTCTGCGCCAGAACCGCGCTGCAGCGCACCCAGTCATAATCTTCCAGGCCATCCTCGCCCGCGCCCAGTATTTTACGGTATTCCATCGACACATAATGGCGGTCCCGCCCCAAGGTGCGAGACAGATTCTCGGTGGACATCGTCTGTATATAATTTTCCCGATCGCCGGGATGTATGAATTTTTCTGCATAAACGCGCAGCGCCGACGTGAAATTCTCCTGGCTGCGCAGAACTTTTTCCACCTCTTTTAATTGGGTCACGCTGCTGAATGTGTCCTGCTCCAGATCGATGTAATAGGTGGAAAAATACATGCTGCTCAGGCTCTGGATCACATTGGCCTTATCCTGGTCCTCCCGCAGACGCTTCTCTTCCTGGTATTTCTCCTCTGTAATGTCCCTGCCCAGCATATTCACCAGCACGGAGTCTCCCGGGGAAATATAGATCACATGCTGCTCCACCCATCGCACTGGAGTTTCATTCAGGCAATATTGAAAAACCTCCTCAAAATAACCGTCGGAAGCCGCCGCCTTCTTGCGCAGATGCTCCAATGAGAGCTCCTTTTTTAACTCTTTCGCATCCTCTGGACAAATCTGGGACAGTTCCCTCCGCATATACTGGCCGTAATCCTCTTTGCAGGTTTTCTGCATTTCCAGAGATTCTTTTAAAGATATCCACTCGCACTGCCCCGTATCCAGATTGACCGTATTCATCACGCTGAAGCGTGACCGGAGTATGGCGGCCATCTGCATATCCCGCTGGGTGTGGGACACTTCCTGGCGCATGCGGTCGTCCACATCCTGCACAGACAAAACGATGTAATTCTTCGTCCGCCGGCTCTGACCGAAATGGGCGATGATCGTTATGTAGCGGTAACCGTCCTCGCTTTTTTGCTGGCATACCAGTTCCACTCTCTGTTCTCCGGCCTCCCGGGCGCGCAGCAGATTTTCCAGGGCAAATTTCCGGGTAAATTCTTCCCGATAGACCGGGTGGAGCGTTCCCGCGATCCGAAGCTGCATCCACTCGTCCCACGCCATCAGGCGGGACTTCATTCTTTCCTCCATATGGCCGTCCATGTGGACAGACTCCACCTCGCCGGTAAATAAATCAATGGAATAGATATCGGAATTTTCCTCGCTTAGAATCCGTATAATCTCCTGGCTGCGAATATTCATCTCCTCCCAGGCCAGCCCGTCTTTTAACACGTTGTGGACATCCTTGACGCACAACGTGACTGTCTGGTTTTCATCCGCATAGTCGGAATCCGGCACAACCTCCAATATATTCCAGCGAAAACCGCTTTCTGATTTTCTCCTGTAGGTGCACGTGAGGAGCTTTTTTTCTGCATGGAGAGCGTCCCGCAGACGTTCTGGCCGGATGAACTGGAGAAATCGCTCCTTGTCCTGGGGATGGATGTTTCCCCTCTGGCCAAACCGATTCATCCACTCTGAAAATTTATCCGTATCCTCCCAGGAAGACTGCGCCTCTTGGCCCAGTTTTACCATATCATAAGTGTCTTTCGTGAGGTTGACCCGCACGATCCGGTGATAGTTATAAGTAGTCGCTTCCATATGGGGAGTAATCGTGATTACAAAAGCCGGAATATGCTCTTCCCACAGTATTCTTGTCGCCACAATGTCCACTGCGCCGCCGAAAGGATGGTCGTAGCTGACGGATCGGCTCTCTAATTTGTCCCGCATCGCCAGAAGCGGACAGTTTGCACAGGAAGAAGACCAGAAATCATGACAGGCTCTTCCGACCTCCACATCCGGCGTCACTTCCCGCACCCGTCTGTTAAAATACAGCAACTCATGGTTGTCTTCACGTATTACATATACGCCAGTTTTCTGCATGGCATTCAAAATGTTTTCATAATCTCTGATCTCCACAATTACTCCCCCTTATTCAAGAAGCGGTAGCAGGCCAGCTATATATTTCTGAATCATCCATGAAACGGCCGTGTCTTTTGGTATCTTCTCCTGGCTAAAATCTGTCATGCCAGCCATTTCCAAAAGTCGGCTTCCCACGCGCCAGGCTTCCTGGGGCTTTAAAAGCCCCCAGTCCAGCTGATCCAGCAGATGGGCGAAAAGCGAAGTGCAGGTCACCAGCTGGTCGCCTGTCTTTATGCTGTCCAGTCGATTTTCAAATGCAAACCTGGGCATGCATTCCTTTTTTTCCGTTTCCATTTTCCCTTTGTAGGCGCTCCACAGCGTGTCTTCGGTAACGCCGAACCGATCCATGCGCCGGATAATATTGTGCTGAAACTCCGGCCCCAGTTCCGTCTGCAGATACAGGGCTTCTTTCACGGCCTTTTTCACAGTCCTGCCGATGTACTCGCCCAGCTTGCTGTGGTGTCCCGCGTCCGTGAGCTTTTCTTTATAAGACGCGTTGCACACCACGATAACGCCGTCGGTGCCGGAGCCGGTGGCCAGCCCTCTGGAATAACGGCTGGGCGCCAAAAGTTCCTGGATGGCCGCCACCTTCGCCTCCGTGCAGGACGCCAGCGCCTTGACCAGCGTCCCGTCGGGGAGGTTGGCGTCGATGTGGAGAATGATGTTGATGGTGCCCGGCTTCTCGCTGTGAACCGCCGGGTCGCCGATGCGGCCCCCATTCCCCTGAATCCCGCCGGTCACGATGGCGGTCACGGTGAAATTCTCGTGCTTCATGGACTGGATGGACACGTTATCCATGCTGGCGGCTGTACAGAGTCCCGTGCATTTCTCCGGGTCCAGGCCCATATCTTCCTTAGCGATAATGTCCAGATGCTCCCGGTATGTATCCGCCCGCAGATTAAACTGTATGCCCGGACCGGGGTTCCCGTCATTGTTAAAAACGGCCTGGAGATCCGTCCTGCACCCGCCGTGGTTCAAACCCGTGCTCAACACCTTTCGGGGTCCCCGAAAATAGAGAACCAAAGACTTCTTATAATAATGAAGCTCATCCCCGCACGCCAGCTGATATTTTTTCATCTTTTCTTACTCTCCCAAATCCTTTAAAATATTCAAAAACTCATCGTTATCTCCAATATACCTTATTTTCTTGGTTTTTTCCAGCTTTTCCAGTTGATAGACCAATTCTCCGTCTGTATAATCATTGCTCAGCGCATTTTTGTGAAAATAGATGCTGCCAGACACCGTTTCCAGCCCGTGCAGATTCTCGATGTTACTGACCCCAAAGGGCACGTCGGCCACCAGAATCAAATCCGCATCCGCCATCAGCTTTAAGTTTTCCTGTTGTTTTTCCTCCGTAACCGGCGTGAAAGGCTCGATTTCCACACAGGAAATCCCCAGTTCCCGACAGATTTTCCAGTCTTCGCTTCCCTCGTTTAAAACCCCCGCCGTGATGCGGTAACCTCTGGCGTCCAGCTCCTCAATCAGCCGCACGGCCCCGGCAGCTCCGCCGATCACATGTATGCGCTTGGAAACAGCCGCTTTCTCCTCCTCCATCACGCGAATGGGAATCATCTCCGGCTTGTGAAACAGAGGATTTTCCCGGATCATCAGCTTCATCTGGTACAGCGATTCCATATTTTTGCGGTTAATCACTTCCCGGGGCGTTCCGTCCACGGAGACGGCGCCGTCCTGCAGCATAATCATTCTTTTGCAGAACCGGGAAGCCATGTTAATGTCGTGGAGCACCGCCAGCACCGTCATATTTTCGTCCTGGTTCAGCTTGGTGATCAGCTCCATCACTTCAATCTGGTGGTGCACGTCCAGCGCCGATGTGGGTTCATCCAGCAGAATAATCCGCGGCTTCTGGGCGATGGCCCTGGCCAGAATCACCCGCTGACGCTCGCCGCCGCTTAGCTCGTTGTAATACCGGTCGCGGAAAATCTCTGTGTTGGTGGCTTTCATGGCCTCCTCCACAATATCGTAATCTTCCTGCCCCTCTTTTTTCCGAAAGCTCAGATAAGGGTTTCTGCCCATCATCACAATGTCTTCCACCGTGAAATCATATTCCACATGGTACGACTGGGGAACCACCGCCACCATCCGCGCCCGCTCCCGGCTTTTTAGAGATGTGTTTTCCCTGCCGCAAATGGAAATATTTCCGCGCTTCAGCGGCAGAAGCCCGGAAATACACTTGATCAGCGTGGATTTTCCCGTGCCGTTGGAGCCGATGAGCCCTGCGAACTCACCTTCCCGGACAGACATGGTAACGTCTTTTAGAATCTCCCGCTCTCCATAACCGGCCGCCACATGGTGAAATTCCAATATTTCTGCGCCCATCAAAGTTCCCCTCCTCTCTTCATCCTGCCCAGCAGGTAGATGAAAAACGGACCGCCGCAAAGAGAAGTGATAATCCCCACCGGAATTTCCCAGACGGCAATGCTTCTGGCCACCGTATCGCAGATAATCAGAAAAGTCCCGCCGAAGACCAATGACAGAGGCATCAGAACCCGATGTTTCGGCCCGGCGATCATGCGCACCACATGGGGCACCACCAGGCCCACGAAACCGATGATCCCCGTCACGGAAATCACCGCCGCCGTAATCACCGTGGAGGCGAACAGAACCTTTTTCTTCAGAAACTCCACATTCACGCCCAATTGAATGGCCGCGTCCTCCCCCGTCAGCATAATGTCCAGCTCCCGGCTTGCAGTGAAAAGAATGATAAGGCCCACAACGCAGTACGGCAGCGCCGTCACAATCTGGCTCCAGCCTTTGCCGTTTAAGCTTCCCATAGTCCAGAACATAATCTGATCCATGCTCTGCTGATTCATAATCATTAGGATGGACATAGCCGCCGAGAGCGTCTGGCTCATGGCGATGCCCGACAAAAGCAACGTGGAAACCGGCACTTTTTTACCGACCTTTGAAATGTTGTACACCAGCATAATGGTCAGAAAAGCGCCCGCGAACGCCGGCAAAGTCGTCCCGCTCATCCCTAGAAAACCGCTGTCAAAATGCAGCACAATCCCAATGGCCGCTCCCAAAGCCGCCCCGGAGGACACGCCCAGCACAAACGGGTCCGCCATGGGATTCTTAAATATGCCCTGAAAACCGGCGCCACACACCGCCAGGGAAGCGCCCGCCAGAAAACCGAGCGCGACCCTGGGAAGGCGCACGTTGCGGATAATCGTAATGCTTCCCTCCGAAATTCCTTTCAAATCCATATCCAGATGTAAAATCTCATGTAACAAAATCCGGTTGGCATCCGCAAACGAAATCGACGCCACGCCTGTCACCGTGCATATATACATGATAATCAAGCATACTGCAAGAGACAGAAAAATTGCCCACTTCCTGTTTATTTTCGCTTTCTTCATCCGTTCGTCCCACTTTACTGAAACAAATCGGGATAAATCTGCTCTGCCAAAAGCCGCATGCCCTGTACAACGCGGGGACTGGGCCTCTGAATCACATCCGCCTCTTTTGAAAGCGCCTCATAAAAAAGAATATGATCCTCCTTTATACACGTCAATTCACTTAATCCGGCCGTCGCCTTCAGCTCCTCCGGCGTGGAATACAGTGAGAGATAGAAATCTGGATTTTTTTCAATAATCATTTCCACCGAAAGCTGCGGGTACGCTTCCCCGGTGTCTGCAGCTACATTGGTCACGCCCATCTTATCCAGCATGTCCGCCAGCAAAGACCCTGGTCCGGCGCTGTAAAAAGAACCGATATCTACGAACACTGATTTCTTTTCCTTAACGGAAGACAATGTAACCTGCAGCTCCTTCAACTCCGCGTCCATAGAATCCGTCAGCTCCCTGGCTTTCTCATTCACGTTCAGAATCTGACCCGCCTGAAGAATCACGGTTTTCACTTCCTCCACGCTGTTTGCAGAAAACACAACCGTCTTAGCGCCCGTTGACTCAACCTGCTCTTTAATACTGTCATCTATATAATCAGAAGCGAATATCACATCCGGCTCCATAGAAAGAATCAATTCCGTATTGGGTGAAGTGTATGTGCCAATAGATTCCACCTCAGAAGCTTCCTCTGGATAAGAGCAGTAATCCGTCCTTCCTTTCACCCGGTCGCCAACTCCCAGCGCAAATAAAATCTCGGTATCGGCTGGCGCCAGGGAAATCACCCTCTGAGGCTCTTCCTCAATGGTCACTTCATTTCCAAGGCTGTCTGTTATGGTAAGAGGATACTCTGTCCCACTCGTTTTGCTTGTCTGCTGCCCGTCCTCTTCACCTTCATCTTTCGCCGTCTGGGATTCATCCGCCGTTTCTGGGCCGTTTTGCACATCCTCTTTTGATTCCTTCCCACTGCATCCAACCATAAACGCCATGGCCAATGCCATGAGAAGAGAAAACAACAACATCTTCCGTCTTTTATCCATGTAGTCCCTTATCCTTTCTGCGCATTTTCCATGCGCACAGTCCAACAATCAGACCACTTATTCTGGGTCGCCAGCGAAAAATTTACATAGAAAAACCACTTCTGAACTTTAATAAGCTGCAGAGTGGCATTTTCTATGTTCATTCTTCAACTGTAACCCGTGTGAGCGGTCATTCCTTTTACTCTCTTACTATAACATATCTGGCAGTAGGAATCAAGCAATTTTTATAATAATTATGGTAATATTTCGTCATTTATTGGTAGTTTTTACTGTAACCGCATCCGCTCTCTTTTCTTCATCAATAGATCTTCCTTGAATACATAAGAACGAATTGAAGATTCCATATTATCGTTCATATTCACAAATCTGCATCCATAACCCATCATCCGGTTCAGGTTAAAACTTCCTTTCGGCTCATAAGGCTGCCTGCGGAGCACCTCACATTCCAGACGCAAAGGCTTCGCCGCTCTCCTGAACAAGAAAGAAAACCGGTCCCCCTCTGCAAAAATATGTTCAGACACGCAGAAAAGTCCTCCTGCGCTAATATCATGAATGGTGGCGTCCACATTGATCTTCTTGCCCACTGTATCCACCGTCTGAATGGAAATCGGAATAACCTGGCGGATCTTCAGATCATTTCTGCGCTGCACCGCGCTTTCTTCCTCCCCCAAAATGCATTTCACCGTTAGGCCCATTGACAAAAGCTTATAATCTGTTAATTTGCACTTATAAGTAACCAGACCCTTCACATCATCGTAAAAGACCACATACACATCCTCCCAAGAGCCTTTCTTAATCTCTTCCGGGAAAATCAGGGTGATATCCTCATTCCTCTCTTCAACCGCCACATCACAGATATGTTCATGTTCCAAATTATATATGCTTGCTTTTCTCCATTTGTTAAACTGGGGCACGGATCCCAACCTCCTCTACTAAAACTTCCACATAAATCTATCTATATTATACTCACGGCCGATGAAATCTGCTGTGAGTATTGCGCCAGCCGAAGCCGCAATGCGGCAGATTTCCTTATGCGGCTGTGTGCACTCAATTATACTGAACGGCAGATTTATCTGACGCTCAGTATAAATATACCATTAATGTGACCCCGGAGGCAAGAGGGAAAGCGGATATTCTTCCATACATATGCGGCGGTAGCGGTCGTAATTCCAAAGATTCAGTATTTTGCCGTCGTCGTGCAGACACCAGGGACAAAATTGCTGCGGCACCGCGATCTTGTAGCCCTTTTTGCGAAACTCAAAACTCTGGGAAACATCATAAAAATCCCAGCCGTCCAGGAGATCCGTGCGCCAGGGGAGGTCGTAGGCGGTAGCCATGAGAAGGCCGTCGATGGCGTCCACCGTACACAAACTGTGACTTAAATCATAACGATAACTTCCATAATCGCAGCCTTCTGTCGTCCGGTCATAAAGATTCCCTATAAGCCTTCCCGACCACATCATAAAATCCGAAGGAAAAACATCCGTTCCCACCATACCCACCATGCCAATGCGCGCGTGCACCTGAAAAATCTGAATCAGGCTGTCCAGAAAATACGGGTACAGAATAAACACATCCTGATGCATATAAATTTTATATTTGGCGTCGCTTTCCTCCATGGCCGCCTGGTACCCTTCCGTCATGGAAGGCGCATCCGAAATCGTCAGCAGATCCGTGGTAAAACCCTCCGGCACATGCAGCTGCTGCAGATACAGCAGGCATTCTTTCAGATAAAGCTCCTTATTATAGCAAATAATAAAACAAATTTTCTTATCATTTAATTTTCTGTTTATATCTATCTTAAATCCCTCCTGTCATCCGCACCGCCTGGCCGTACACATAATCCCCCTTGGCAAAAAGTTCGCTCTTGGTAATCTTGCGAAGAGCGCATACAGATATCCTTTCCTGTGTGAGTGCGGCGGCCACCTCCGCCAAAGCTTCTTGGGGCAGTTGAAATTCCAGCCTGCGAAGCAAGAACGTAATCCTTATATATTTTTCCATTAAATTGTCAAAGTCCGACACACCCTCCAGAAAAAACATTCTGGAACTGGGAAGCTTCTCCTCCGCGGCCACAATTTCACAGATAATCGACAGCCTGCGCATATCCGCATCCAGCTGGGAAAGCACATAATCCCCAATGGGAAAACAAGACAAAATCTGCGTTATATAAGAAGAATCCATGCTATGAATCATCTGATTGGTAAAAGAGATAGCCTGGCGCTTCTGACGAAATAACGTATCCTTCATGCCGGATAACATATCCAGGAAGGAAGATGTGGAATCCTTCTGTTGGTCCATGGAACACCTCCATTCTTTTATTCAGCTGCCTTTCCTCGCATATACAATCCCTCTTCTAAAATCCTGTGAGGAATAAATATTTTCATCCCAAATAAATACCATATACCCTTTTGAAGTATTTGTTTTATATCCATAGGACTGCAAAATATCCTTAATCTGCATTTCAGCTTCCGGTTTATGATAACTGCAAATTGCACATTTCACATTGTTATTACGAAGAGTTTTCTCCCCGCCCAAAAGAGCCGCTTCCTCCGCTCCCTCTATATCCATTTTCAGAAAATCCAGCCTTCCCTCAATAGCCGAATCCAAAGTTATACATGTTGCCTGATCATTTCTTCCTAAAAATTTGTGGCACAAAACAACCTTATCGCTGAATTTCTCAAATGTCTTCTGCAATGGTTTAATCCAGCGCCTGTCACTTTCAAATAAATATAATTTGGACATTTTTTCAATATAACGCAGCGCAAAATTCCCTTCACAAACCCCCGCATCCGCTACAACATCCCCCTGCTCAACCACAATATCATCTTTAATATATAAATGCGGCGAAGTAGGCTGCTGTTCTCCTAAAATATCAAACACAACCTTTTTGCCATCGACTACGTGAAATCTGTGATCGTATGGAAAATACATCCTTTTATCCTCAAAGATGATATAGGGCATATTTTCAATACAATCCCAGTGCACGATGTGCATTTCCTTTCCCTGACTTACATACTGATTAAAAACACTAAGAGGATTGTCCTGCCAGTATTTTAAGATATCCTGAATTTCAGTATCTTTTGAATTTTTATATTTTTCTGTCATTAGCATTTTCAGCAAATAAAACTTACTTTCTATTTTTTCTTCATCAATATGGTGCCAATACATTAGATTATCTTTAATTGCGCTAAAATGCACAGCTGATGGAATAACAATTTTGTCAAATTTTACTGTTTGCAACAGTTGCGGCGAAACAATAAATCCGCCCCATTTTGATGAATCATCATCCAGGATTCCTAAAAGCTTCATATTTTCTGGGAATTTTTTTACACGGTTAATAATATCCAGTGTTGACCTTCCTGCACCAAAAAGAAAAAATCTCATAATTTTTAATTCCTTTCATTATTTTAATGCGTTCCTGGGGGCAATAAAGAAAGAGGGTATTCTTCCATACAAATCCGCCGATACTGGTCATAATCCCAAAGACCTACGGCTGTGCCATCATCATGCAAACACCAGGGACAGTTCTGTCCTGGAACCGCAATTTTATACCCTCGTTTACGAAACTCAAAACTTTGAGACACATCGTAAAAATGCCACCCATCCAGCAAATCCGTACGCCAAGGAATATCATACGCAGTAGCCATCAAAAAACCATCTATCGCATCAACCATACTAAGACCATGATTCAACTCATAACGATAATTATCATAAGCACAGGTTTTATCCCTATCCTGATTGCAATAATAATCTTTATAATGACCTCCTACCAACTGTTTTGACCACATAATATAATCAGAAGAAAACTCCGGCGTTCCCACCATACCAATCATACCAATACGTGAATACAACTGAAATATCTCTATCAGGCTGTCCAAAAAATAAGGATACAAAATAAACACATCCTGATGCATATAAATTTTATACTTGGCGTCACTTTCTTCCATAGCTGCTTGATAACCTTCTGTTATAGAAGGCGCATCTGATATTGTAAGAAAATCTACTGAAAAACCATTCGGTACATACAGATGTTGTAGATACAATAGACATTCTTCTAAATACACTTTCCGATTATAACAAATAATAAAACATATTTTTTTATCATCCAATTTCCTATCTATATTTATTTTAAAAATCCTCCAGTCTTCTTTATTTTTAACACTTCATTATATATATTTTTTTTATCTGAAAAAATCTCATAATCTATTATTTTACGTAGAGCACACACAGACACTTGTTCACTTTTAAGCACATCAATCGCTTCCTGCAATGCCAATTCTGGAAGAGAAAATTCCAATCTATGCAAAAGAAGTTCTATTCGTATGTATTTCTGTACCAAATCATCAAATGTATACACCTGTTCCAAAAAAAACAATTTAGATCCAGGTAGTTCATTTTCCTCCATAAGAATTTCACAAATAAGAAATAACCTACGCATATCAGCGTCTAATCTCTGTAACTGAATAAACTGCTTACTGTCAGCATCTAATTGAGGAAGATATTTATCCTCAATCAAAAAACAGGAGAAAATACTTGGTATGTAAGATAAATCTATATTTTGAATCATTTGCTCCGCAAAATCAATTGCCCGTTGCTTTTGTCGAAAAAACTGTTCTTTAATACTGGACAAAATATCTGTGGTATAAAGAAAATAAGGGTATTTTTTTTGTTCATTCATAATATCATATTCCATTCTAACTTGTATACTAGATAATAACACTTTATCAAAATATTATTTCAAAAGATATACAATACAATTAATAAATAATTAACTATCTTTTTGTATATTTTTTACAATAAACCAAAAATGTAGATATTCTCTTTCCAATTTTCAATTTTCTTAATATTTATCGCTCAGATTAAATCAAGATATTCTGAAATTAAATAGGTGAATTTTCCAAAGGCCACAAAATTTATAAATGTAAATTATTAGACGACTGTCTAATATAACCACTTTTTAAGACATTAGCTTATTCCTATCTTTACAAATCATATGGAAAACCCTTTGATGGAATAAATCCATGCAAACGACATTATTATATCCACTATTCAAGAAACAAATAGTATCAGGTTTTTTAAACACATTAAAAAACATAATTTTTCAATTTTCTTTAAAAAATCTTATGACCTAATAAGCCCAAGAGGGTTGCCTTTGCAAACAAGATTATGTTATAGTAAACACATAACAGAAACAAGAAGGAATATAAACCAATGAAAACAATTGCTCTTGTCATGATTGTCAAAAACGAAGAACGCTGTCTGAAACGCTGCCTGGACAGTGCACAGTCTCTTGTAGACCAAATAATCATTGTAGACACCGGCTCTCAGGATAACACAATAGAAATCGCCCGTGAAGCAAACGCTGATGTCTATACGTATCAATGGAACAATGACTTTGCCGCTGCCAGAAACTACGCTTTATCTTTATCTGACGCGGACTGGAATCTAGTCCTAGATGCAGACGAATATATTTCTGCAGTCAACAAAAAAGAGATTTCTCCCTTTCTTGAATCAAACTCATGTTTGGGAGATATTCACATCCGAAATTCTTATCTGGAAAATGGAGAAATCTCTTATTTTAATCTCAGATTAAGTCGACTTTTACCAAAGGGGGTATTTTACAAGGGAAAAATCCACGAACAGATCGACAGCCGCCTGCCATCTGTTCCTGTGCCTATTTTTGTAAAACATGACGGGTACCTGCAGTCTGGGGAAAAAGAGAAGCGAAATCTCCCTTATCTCCTCCAGGAATTACAGGAACGGCCCCATGACGCATACCTTCTATATAAGATAGCCGGCTCCTACCAAATCCTTGGAGAAGAAAAAAAAGCTTTAGACACATTTCGGAAATTTTACAAAACAGTTTCCCCAAAAGCCTCTTATCGCCCCAAAGGGGTGGTCGGATACTTTTACAGCCTGATGAACTGCAAAAATTATGCCGAAATCCTGGAAATCATTGAGTCAGAAAAAAAATCGCTGAAAAACTACGCATCCTTTCATTTTTTCTGCGGCGTTTTTTATATGCAGCTCATTTTGTCCGACACAGCTCAATACATCGGATATCTTCCAAAAATTGAACAAGAGTATCTGCTCTGTCTGAAAATCGGGGCAAACTTGCAGGATGAGGAAGATCTGGGGGCCGGATCTTATAAAGCTTCCTATAATCTAGGGACCTGGTACGAAGTCAGCGGTAATCTAGAAAAGGCCAAAAAATATTACGAATTGTCCGCCCAACAGGGCTACCAAAAAGCTCTGGACAGACTGAAATTTATAAAACAATAATTTTTATAGAAAGTGAAGGTGTATTATATGTCAGATATTATTATACATTTACAAGAAGATTTGCAGGAAATACAACAATTAATTCAAAAGTACAGCAACCCGGAATATCCAATCGGCGACGAAGACATGAATTTCTTCAATGAAAATTGTATTTATCTGGAAAATACTGATACATTCGAAGAACTTCAGGCAGACGGTCTGTGTAATATTGAAATCATAAATTGCCTGG
>CAOJVE010000070.1 GCA_948444865.1 uncultured Lachnospiraceae bacterium | reverse complement strand
GGCTTTTTTTATACTATAATTATCTGCTAATTGAAAACTCAATATTAATATATTCAAAAAAATCGCTTTTTTACCAGTCTTTTCTAATCTGTTGGAATATTCCAAACTTTTTCAAAGCGGCAATGGAAGCTTCGCAGCAGTCCCGTGCGGAATTTTCTAAAACGGCGTCGGCCTGCGGCATTTTCTCCTGGATAAATCCCAGGATCTCTTTCCAGGGCAGCGTTCCCTGCCCTATCCCCAGATGTTCGTCCTGAACGCCGTGGTTGTCATGCAGATGGAGATGGCGGATGTAAGGATGCAGACGCTTCAGCCATTCCAGAACCGGATAATCGGTAAAACAGTGGGCATGCCCTACGTCCAGACAAAGCCCGAAGGCCGGATGCTCCACGTTCTGAGCGATTGCAAGCAGCGGTTCGTATTCCGGATCGAATACGTTTTCCATGCAGATTGCAATCTCCGTCCCCTTGTCGCTCATGAAGCCGTTCCAAAACTCGATCATGCGCGCGGCCCAGCCTTCCAGGTAGCTGATCATGGGCACGAAACAGGTGTGAAAAACGATCTTCCTGGTCCCCAGTTCCCAGGCCGCCTGGTACGTCTGCGCAAACCGTTCCCGGGTCGCCCGCGCCACCATGCTGTCCCAGCTGACCGGGTTCAGATCCAGAAACGGACCATGCACCGTCAAAGGCCCCTCCCATTCCATGGCTTTTAGCCGCTCCTTGTAAGCGGCCGCCTTTGCCTGCCAGTCATCCAGACAGTAACCGATGGAAAATTCAATGGTTTCCAGGCCCAGGCCGTGTTCTTTCAGCAGGGCCGCCGTATCATCATCCGGCATTAAATGTGATAAATATAACAAATAAAACTCCTTCTTATCCTTTCATGCGATACAATATTTCTGTGAATTATATCATTTCATTCTACATGTGTCAACTTTTTTCGAGTTCATTCTAAGGTTAATCCCGAACAAAATCGTTTCGGTTGACAACCCGCCCCCTTCCGTCTAAAATGTATAAAAACAAAAAGGAGTCACCTATGAAAAAAGCCAAACGAATCCTGGCCCTTCTGGGCGCGCTGCTTCTGCTGGGACTTTATGTCCTTACGTTCGTCACCGCCCTGCTGGACAGTCCCCAGGCCGGCGACTGGTTCAAGGCCTCCATCGCCTGCACCTTTTTTATACCGGTTTTCCTTTACGCCTGCATTCTGGTATACCGGTGGCTGAAAAAATAAATCAGGGAGGATACGCCGATGCGCGAAGAACAGAAAATAGAAGCGATTATATTCGATGTGGGCCGGGTGCTTGTGGATTTTGACTGGGAAAGTTACCTAAATGGGTTCGGATTCCCAAAAGCAATCCGGGACGCAGTGGCCGCGGCCATGTTTTTAAACCCTCAGTGGGACGAGATGGACAAAGGCCTTCTTGCAGACGATGCATACCTGGAACGGTTCATCCAAAACGCGCCGTCCTGCAGGCAGGAGATCCGCCAGGTCTACGAAAACGCCAAAAACTGCATACACGCCCGGGATTACGCCGTGCCTTTTGTCCGCCAATGCCGGGAAAAAGGCTACCGCACGTATATCCTTTCCAATTATTCCCGGTATCTTTTTCACGAGACGAAATGCGAGATGCCTTTTCGAGAATATATGGACGGAGAGATTTTCTCTTTTCAGACAGGACAGATCAAACCGCAGCCGGGAATTTACCAGGCCCTTTTGGACAAATACGCCATCTGCCCGGACCGCGCTCTGTTCCTGGATGACCGCCCGGAAAATCTGGAAGGGGCGGCAGCTTTCGGCATCCATACGCTGTTATTTGATTCTTATGAAAAAGCTTTGGACGATCTGCGCAGGATGAATATCTTATAATGGCAGTGCGCCATCCCAGAATGAAAGATGGCGCACGGTAATTGGTTATCTGTATATAATGTCGTCCCGGCCCGGTCCATTGGATACCATGGTGATGGGGAAACCGATTTTTTCTTCCACAAATTCAATGTATTTACGGCAGTTTTCCGGTAAATCTTCGTATTTGCGGATGCCCTGGATGTCGCACTTCCACCCGGGCAGGGTTTCCAGAACCGGTTTTGCTTTTTCCAGCTTCGCGGTCACGGGGAAATCCGTCGTGATCTCTCCGTCGATCTCGTAGGCGGTGCACACCGGAATCTCGTCTAAATATCCCAGCACGTCCAGCACCGTGAAGGCCACGTCGGTGGTTCCCTGCACACGGCAGCCATATTTGCTGGCCACTGCGTCAAACCATCCCATCCGGCGGGGTCTGCCTGTGGTGGCGCCGTATTCGCCGCCGTCGCCGCCTCTGCGGCGCAGCTCGTCGGCTTCCTCTCCGAAGATCTCCGACACGAACGCGCCCGCGCCTACCGCGCTGGAGTAAGCCTTCACCACAGTGATGATCTTTTTGATCTCATAGGGCGGCAAACTGGCGCCGATGGCTCCGTAACCGGCCAGCGTGGATGAAGACGTCACCATGGGATAGATGCCGTGATCTGGGTCTTTTAAGGAACCCAGCTGGCCTTCCAGAAGGATCTCTTTGCCGTCTTTGAGCGCCTGGGCCAGATAGGCGGACACGTCGCATACATAAGGCTCTACCATCCGCTTATATTCCATCAGTTCCTTATAGATCTCTTCCGGCTTCAGAAGCGGTTTATGGTAGAGATGCTCAATCAGGATGTTCTTGACCTCGCAGACGCGGTTGATCTTATCCATCAGCGCGTCTGCGCCGATAAACAGTTCGCTGACCTGGAAGCCGATTTTCGCGTATTTATCGGAATAAAACGGGGCGATGCCGGATTTTGTGGAACCGAAGGATTTCCCGGCCAGCCGCTCTTCCTCGTAGGCGTCCAGCAGAATGTGGTAAGGCATCACCATCTGGGCGCGGTCGGATACGAGAATCCTGGGTTTTGGAACCCCGCGCTCCACCACCTCCTGGATCTCCTTAAACAGAACCGGAATGTTCAGCGCCACGCCGTTTCCCAGAATGCTGGTGGTGTGATTATAAAATACGCCGGAAGGCAGCGTGTGCAGAGCAAACTTTCCATAGTCATTTACAATGGTATGACCTGCATTGGCTCCGCCCTGAAATCTGATGATGATATCAGACTCTTTTGCCAGCATATCGGTAATCTTTCCTTTCCCTTCATCTCCCCAGTTTGCTCCCACTATTGCTTTCACCATTTTACTAGTACCTCCCGAACTTCATAGTTTACAGTATTTTCTGCCGCGCAAAATTCCCCTGCGGCAGTCCCGGTTTATTATAGTATATTATGGTTCGTTTTTCAATGATTTCTAATATTCTTTTTGGAGCCGCTATAATAGTTCAGCCTGCGACTGCGCACTTGCTGCGCAGTCAGCAGCCAGCAATGTAAAAACGGTCAAGAATCCGCCTCTTTGCCGCAGGCAAACTTCTAGTGAGGCGGATTTTCGTAACTATGAAGTCGCAGGCTGAATAGTTACGAGCCGCTGCAAGGACGCAAGCTTCTCTTTCTTATAGACGTCGAATCTCTCCTCTTCAATGGCTTCTCGGATCTCTTCCATCAGATGATTGTAAAAATAAAGGTTATGAAGCACGCACAGCCGCATCCCCAGCATTTCCTTTGCCTTCAGCAGATGGCGGATGTACGCCCGGCTGTAATGCCGGCAGGCGGGGCAGCCGCAGCCTTCCTCGATGGGGCGGTCGTCTGTGCTGTACTGGGCGTTAAATAAGTTCCGCTTGCCCATGGCGGTGTACACATGCCCATGCCGCCCGTTCCGGCTGGGATATACGCAGTCAAAGAAATCAATGCCCCGGTCCACCGCCTCCAAAATGTTGGCAGGCGTCCCCACGCCCATCAGATATGTGGGTTTGTCCTGGGGCAGATGGGGAACTACCGCGTCTAAGATCCGGTACATGTCCGTATGGGACTCACCCACGGACAGCCCGCCCACCGCGTAGCCGTCCAGATTCATCTGGGAAATCTCTTGGGCGTGGGCAATCCGAATGTCTTCATAAATCGCCCCCTGGTTAATCCCGAACAAAAGCTGCCGCCGATTGATGGTGTCGATCTGCTGGTTTAAGCGGGCCATCTCGTCCTTGCACCGCGCCAGCCACCGGGTGGTCCGCGCCACCGAAGCCTGCACGTAATCCCGCTGGGCCACCCCGGAAGGACACTCGTCGAAAGCCATGGCGATGGTGGAAGCAAGATTGGACTGAATCCGCATGCTCTCCTCCGGCCCCATAAAAATCCGCCGCCCGTCGATGTGGGACTGGAAATACACGCCCTCTTCCTTAATCCGCCGCAGGCTGGCCAGGGAAAACACCTGAAATCCCCCGGAATCGGTAAGGATGGGCCGGTCCCATGCCATGAACTTATGCAGACCGCCCATCTGCCGTATCAGCTCGTCCCCCGGCCGCACATGCAGATGGTACGTGTTGGATAACTGCACCTGCGTGCCGATCTCTTTTAGATCCTGGGTGGACACGGCGCCCTTAATGGCCGCGGCCGTCCCCACATTCATAAACACCGGCGTCTCAATGGTCCCATGGACAGTCTTAAGGCTGGCCCGCTTGGCCCGCCCCTGGATTTTCTTTATTTTATACATAAAACGGCCCTCCTTAATAAAAACAGTATATATCCTCGGCCGCTTTTTTTCAACCCGAAATCTTCCAGGGCCCTCTCCGGTAAAAATAAACGGACAGCGCCATGGAGATGGTCCAGCCGATGGGCCACGCGCACCAGATTCCCAGATAGCCCAGCCGCCCCGCCAGGATTTTCGCCAGAGCCACCCGCAAAAGCAAATCGGTGAACGTAGCCGTCATAAAATGCTTCATCCGCCCGGCTCCCCGCAAAATCCCGTCGGCGACCAGCTTCACCGACACGATGAAATAAAAAGGCGACACGATGTACAGAAATTCCGCGCCGGAGGCCAGCGCCAGCTCGGAAGGGTCATGGATGAAAAAAGTCACCAGAATTTTCGCCGCGGCAAGGTACAGAAAAACCAGCGGCGCGCACAGCGTCCAGATCATCTTCACGCCCGCCCGGAAGCCTTCTCTTATGCGGGACAGCTTTCCGGCCCCAGTGTTCTGCGCCGTATATTTGGACATGCCGTTTCCCAGCGTGGTAAAAGACGTGATCACCAGGTTATTAAGCTTGACGGCGGCGGAATATCCGGCGGTCACGCCCACGCCGCAGTCGTTGATCACGCTCTGAATGATAATATTTCCCACGGAAATAAAGCTCTGCTGCAGGATGCTGGGCACCGCGATTGCCGCGATTTTCTTCAGCGCGCCCACAGAAAATAAGGGAACCTTTCCCTGGACGGGAATAGCCGCCAGCCGCCTTAAGACGACGAGCAGCGCCAGCGCGCAGCTTACGCCCTGACATAAAAACGTGGCCCAGGCCACGCCCGAAACGCCCATGTGAAAGCCGGCCACAAACAAAATATCCGCCAGCACATTGGCCGTAGAGGAAGCCGCCAGAAAGAGAAACGGCGTTTTCGAGTCGCCCAGCGCCGAGAAGATCCCCGTGGCAATATTATAGAAAAACAAAAACGGAAGCCCCAGAATATAAATGTTCAGATACAGCCGGGAGTCCGCCCAGATTTCCGCGGGCGTGTGAATCAGCCCCAAAAGCGCCGGGCAGCTTACCAGGCCGAACAGCATCAAGGCGGCGCACAAAGCCCCGCTGGCAAGCAGCGTCGTGTACACGGCCGTTTTCAGCTCGTTATGCTTTTTTGCGCCGAACAGCTGGGAGACGGCCACCGAGCAGCCGATGTTGCACCCGAACGCAAAGGCAATGAAAATCAGCGTAATCTCATAACTGTTCCCAACCGCCGCCAGCGCGTTTTCCCCGATAAATTTTCCGGCTACCAGGCTGTCCGCGATGTTGTAAAGCTGCTGGAAAATAATGCTGCCAAAAAGCGGCAGGCAAAACCGCCACAGAACCGTTTCCGGCCTGCCCACGGTCAGATCCTTGTTCAATTCTTTGTTCACTTTCGTCATCCCTCCAGATCTTCGTTGATTTTTCGCTCTGGAAACATTATACTCTTATTTTAGAAATATGGAAAATATATAAATGATATGTTCTTTCTATAAATTTGATATGACAGGAGAACGCGATGCATATAAATTACGAATACTATCGAGTCTTTTATTACGCCGCAAAATTCAAAAATCTGACCCAGGCCGCCCAGGCCCTGGCAAGCAGCCAGCCCAATGTCTCACGGACCGTCCGGCTTTTAGAAAGCCAGCTGGGATGCCGCCTGTTCGTCCGCTCCAACCGGGGTCTGACCCTGACGCCGGAGGGCGAACGGCTCTACGCCCACGTGAAAGCGGCTGTGGAGCAAATCGGGCTGGCCGAGGACGAAATCGCCAAATCCGCCAGCATGCAGGACGGCTGCGTAACCATCGGCGCCAGCGAAACAGCCCTGCGTATGCTTGTGCTGCCGGCCCTGCGCCAGTTCAAGAAAAAGCGCCCCAAAATCCGCATTCGCATCCGCAACCATCTGACCGCCCAGGCCGTGGCTTCCGCCCAGAACAAAGAAGTGGATTTCGCCGTGGCCGTGACCCCGCCCGAGGTGGAAAAGCCCCTGGTCTGCCGCCCCATCCTCCGCTTCCGGGATCTTTTAATCGGCGGTCCTTCCTACAGAGACTTCCAGGGAAAAATCATCCCGCTTAAGGATCTGGCCGCCCATCCGCTCATATGCCTGCCCGAAAACACCCGCACCTTCCAGTTCTACGAAAACTTCTACCTGCGCCATGGACTGCCGTTCATGCCGGATCTGTACGCCGCCACTACGGACCAAATCCTTCCCATGATAAAAAACGATCTGGGAATCGGTTATCTGCCGAAGATATACGCCGAAGACGCGCTGGAAAAAGGCGAAGCGTATCCGCTGTTTCTGGCGGAGGAGATTCCCTTCCGGGAAATCTGTTTTATTGAAAATGAGGAATATCCGCTGAGCATTGCCGCCAGAGAATTGAAAAGCCTTCTCTTCGCGTCTCAGAAAAGCTGAAAAAAATCCATCAGCCCTTCCAGCAAAAACACAGCCACGCACGCCGCCGTGGACACATGAAACAGACTTTTGCCCCGGTATGCCAAAACAGCCGCCGTCACCAGCGCCGCCGCGCCGGACGCCATCGATGCGGTGGCCGTGAGAATGGCCGGGAAAATCATAACGGAGAGCGTCACATAAGGCACATAATATAGGAATGATTTTACATATGTATTTTTAATTTCCTTTCGGATCAGGGTCAGCGGCAGCATACGGATCAGATACGTCACGCCCGCCATCACCAGAATATACAGATACACGGATCGATTCACTGCGCCTGTCCTCCTTCCTGCTCTTCTTTTACCGGAAACAAAAACGCGGCCGCGCCGGCAATGGCCACCGTCAGGATAATTACCTTAAAACCGGAGGATACCCCCTTTAGTCCGGGAATCATGGAAAACAAAAAACTGGCCGCCATGGACGCCGCCACTACCCCGGCCAAAACCCGGCTGCCTCTGGCCGGCGGTATGACGATCGCCAGGAACATTCCATAGAGAGCCACGCTCAGCGCGCTCAAAAGCCGGGCCGGCAACAGATCCCCGGAAATGGCGCCCAGAAGCGTCCCCAGCGTCCAGCCCGGCACGGCCACGCAGATCAGACCGTAGGCATAATAAGGGCTTAAATACCCTTTTCGGCAGGCCGACACCCCGAAAACCTCGTCGGTGACCCCATAGGAAATCAAAAACCGGTGAAAAAAAGGCATTTTCGGGTCCATTTTCTGGGAAAGGGAACAGGACATCAGGCAGTACCGCAGGTTGATGATAAACTGCACCGCCGCCATTTCCGCAAAAGGCGCGCCGTGCTGGATCACGCCAAGCGCCGCGAACTGCCCCGCGCTGGTTAAATTGGTCAAGGACATAATCACCGCCGCCAGCGTGTGAATCCCCGCCTGCTTGGCCATAATGCCGAAGGTAAAGGAAACGGCCAGATAGCCAAGGCCGATGGGCGCCCCGTGTTTTAAGCCAAATCGAAACTGCTGTATCTTAGGATTCATAACTTCTCTCCTATCCTCGCGTCAAATGTCAACTTGTCCATTATAACAGGATTTTTTGGATTTGTCATTAAAATTGACTTTCCGAAAAAAATACAAAAATGACGGGCGCCAATCCCATAAATAGCTTATATACTGGAAAACAGGGCCAAATTCAATATTTACGGCGGTCTATGGATTGATTTCAAGGAACTGTGTCTATAACAGATGGTAATAGGGGCAAATATCCTCGTAATGTCCATCCTTCATCCGAAATCCCCCCGGAATCGTGCCCAGCTGGACGAAGCCCAGGCGTTCGTAGAGATGCCGCGCGTGGACGTTGGAGGCCACCACCGCGTTAAACTGCAACACCGAAAATCCATGGGCCCGCCCCTGCTCTAAGCAGTCGAGGACCAGCTTTTCGCCGATGTGCAGACCCCGGCTCGCCCGGCTCACCACAAAGCTGGCGTTTGCAATGTGGCCGCACCGGCCCACGTTATTGGGGTGCAGAATATACAGCCCGTAAATGTCGCCTGTCCCCCGCTCCTCGGCCACGCCATTGTACGTCTGCTGGCCGAAGAATTCTTTTCCCGTCTGCGCGTCCAGAAAGTCCTCTTGGGGAAACGCGATTCCCTCCTCCACCACTTCGTTCCATATCTGAATCATCCGGGGCAAATCTTTTTTTTGGTATTTTCTTACTGTGATTTCCATATGTTTTTCTCCAATCTTATTCATTGTCATTTCAATTTAACGCCTCTGGCGGTATTTTTCAATCCCCAATTTAAAAAAAGGCGGGCAACGTCTCTTTCTCCGGAAATTTAGAGATTTTTTAGAGGTTTTCCCCGCGGGGCTATGCTATAATGGGCAAAAGAGGATATCCGCAAAAGGAGGGAGCCATGCGCATTTTACTGATTGAAGACGATGAAAAGCTATGCGACACTTTGAAATACCAGCTGGAACAGGAAGAATGCCAGGTGGACGTCTGTCTGGACGGCCGCGCGGGGCTGGAGGCGATGCGGACGCAGGCGCATGCGCTGGTCATTCTGGACCGTATGCTGCCGGGCTTGGACGGGCTTGGCGTTCTGAAAAAGGCCCGCGAAGAGAATGTCCAGACGCCGGTGATCCTGCTCACCGCCCTGGGAGAGCTACAGGATAAAATCGCCGGGCTGGACGGCGGCGCCGACGATTATCTCGTAAAACCCTTCGCTTTTCAGGAATTGATGGCCCGCATCCGCTGCATTGTCCGGCGGCCTCCCGCCATGATGGAACGCCAAAATCTGGTTTTCGGCGATCTGAAATACGACGCCCAGCAGCATATTTTATCCTGTCAGTCAAAATCCTGCACGCTTTCCAAAAGGGAAGGCAAGCTGATGGAGCTGTTCCTTTCCAATCCGCGCCAGACCCTTCCCCGCGGCACGATCCTAAGCCGCGTGTGGGGCGCGGACGCGGAGGTGGAGGACGGCAACCTGGACAATTATATCCATTTCATCCGCCGCCGGCTGAAAACCGTGGAAAGCCGCGTCCATCTGAAGACCATACGGGGAATCGGCTACCGATTGGAGGAAAGCCATGTTTAAAAAACTTCATCTTCAGCTCACCGCTTTTTGCGCGCTGGTCACCGGGGCGATCCTCCTGGCCATGACCTGCGTCTGCCTTTTCATCCTCCACGCGGACGCCTCCCGCCAGAGCTTTTTGTCCTTTGAAAAAAATGTGGCTTCCGCCGTCTCCTATCTGGGCGATCAGTCCATCGTCTCCCACCAGTGGCTGCTAAAGCTGGAGGAAAACTATCATCTTCAGATTTCCATTTCCGACGGGGATTCGCCCCTGTTTTTTGATTTCCTGAACCATTCCGAGGCGACGCAAAAGCTTTTTGAAAAGGCTCGGGAAAAAGCCGTTCGGGAAGGCCGGATTTCCTCCCTCTTCGGCTCCAAAAACCGAAAGGTCGCGGAAACTGCCGCTTTTTCCATGAAAGACGAAAAGGGCTATTACGCCGCCGTATCCGTCATTCCCAAAAAACAAGGCTCCCTGCGCGTCGTCGCCCTGTATTCACTGGCTGGAGAAAAAGCGGCCCGGACGCGCCAGAACCTGCTGATCTTTGGGGTGGCGCTGATCGCCCTTATTTTTTTGGCCGCTTTTTCCTGGTTTTTCACCCGGCGCGCGCTGCTGCCTGTGGAGGAGAACCGCCGCCGTCAGACGGAATTTGTGGCCGCCGCCTCCCACGAGCTGCGCTCTCCTTTGACGGTGATTCTTTCCAGCCTGACGGCCATGCAGGGCGCGCCCCCGGAAAAACAGCGGCAGTTCGCCGCCAATATCCAGGAAGAGGGGCAGCGCATGAACCGACTGATCAGTGATATGCTGGCCCTGGCCAACGCGGATAACGACAGCTGGAGTTTTCGCCCGTCGGAAGCCGAGCCGGACACCTTCCTGCTGGACGTATACGAACGCTTCCTGCCCCGCTTTCGGGAAAAAGACATCCGCCTGGAAATTGAACTGCCAAAGACCGCCGCTTTGCCCGTGAAATGGGACGGGGACCGCATGACCCAGGTCCTGGAAATCCTGCTGGACAACGCGCTGACTTACGCTCCGGCCGGCGGCTGCGTCTGCTTAAGCCTCTCCCAGACGCCGGACAAAACCCGAATACAGGCGGCCGACAACGGCCCCGGCATCCCCGACTCCCAAAAAGAGAAGATTTTCCAACGGTTTTACCGGATGGATCCCGCCCACCACGACAAAACTCACTTTGGTCTGGGACTTTGCATCGCAAAAGAAATCATCCGCCTGCACAAAGGGCAGATCCGCGTCCAGGACGCCCCGGGAGGCGGCGCCTGTTTTGTTGTCCTTTTGCCGTCCGGCCAGGACCGCCGGTGACTGCGCCCCTCCGCCTGCTCAGTGATGATTCGCCGTAGCCAAAAGGCCGGGAATCCGTTTTTTCAGATTTCCCGGCCTTTTCGCTCAGTTGTCCTTTTGTTTGGCTTTCAGCTGCATAACTTCCTCCAGGGAAAGCGTGGAGATTTTCACAACTTCCTCCAGTTCGTAGATTCCCGCATCCAGCATCCGCTGGGCGGTCTGTGTCATCTCTTCTTTTCGTCCCTGTTTTCGTCCCTCTTCCAGTGATTCTTTCCGCATATCTTCCAACACTTCACACATTCTGCTCACCCCTTCCGGACTTTCTTTCAGATAGCGGGTGCGTTTCGCCATTTCCTCAAAGTGCATGTCGTTTGCGTTCGCGCAGTTGAAATCATGCATGAGCCTGCCCAGGTCGGAATCGCCCCGATATTCCCCATTTACGTAAAGGATATGCTCCCCGTCCCCGAAAGGCTTGCCCGTGTCAAGGTTCATTCGCTCGATGGAATAAACGGGCTTCCCTTTTCCGTAAAAGTCCTTCTCAATAATAAAAATGACGTACGTTTCCGGCAGCTCTTCAAATTCCTGCCCGGAATGGAGATTCTCAACGTCCAGCACGCTGGAGTGATACCTGGCCCTGTGCGGGTCGGCCCCCTTATCCTGCCTTTGTATCTCCAAGTCGTACTTTTTTCCGGCTGCATCCATGCCGTACGCATCCAGGCAGATGGAACGCGCGCCAACCAGCCGTTTCATGTCCTTTTGCGTTTCACAGGACGTGATGACCAGGTCCCGCTTTCCTGTGATAATCCGCAGCGCAAACTCCGCCAGCGGAATGTTGTCTTTGAAAAGGCAGCGCATAAAATCATCGTCTATGGGCCGCAGCTTTTTCAAACGCTCTAAATCCTTCTGCCGCTGCTTATCCGCTTGTTCTTTTGTTGTCAATCCTCTTTTTTGCTTCCCTTCGGTTTTATAATTTTATATTAGCATAAACAGCACGCCTTGGCAAGATTCGCGCCTTACCCCTTCAAACGCTCCTTAAATTTCCGCACATCTGGATAAAGCATCAAAGATACAATACGCATCTCAACGCGGTCAGAAAAATCCATTTCACATCATAACGTATGGGCGCAGAATGGAAAACGCTGTATTCAAAAATTTAAGAAATCTTAAGGGCAGCCTTAGGAAAGACTTAAGATATGGCAGGTATAATAAGTTTTATAAAAACACCGGAGGATCGACTCATTATGAAAAACAAAGCAAAAAATCTCCTTCCCTACCTGTTCCTCGCCGTCCTTGCCGTAAGCGTCTGCTGGCTTTTTGCCGGAAGGCACGGCGTGTTTGGCGCAAAGGCAGACTGGCTCAGTCAGCACAGCGTCCTGCCTGAATATTTCCGGCAGCAGTTTTACGAAACCGGGGATCTTTTCCCGGAGTTTGCTGCGAACATAGGCGGCGGGCAGAACATCTATAATTTCTCTTATTACGGACTGTTAAGCCCCATCGTCCTGCTCTCCTACCTGCTTCCCATCGTCCCCATGGGCGGTTATCTGATGGCCGCCGGCGTTGCGGAGCTGATTTTGTCCGTGTGGCTGTTTTACGGCTGGCTGGGGCAAAAGGGCTTTTCCGGGGAAATCCGGCTCTGGTCGTCGGTGATTTTCCTGCTGGCCGGGCCTATGGTCTACCAGTCCTGCCACCAGATTATGTTTATCAACTATATGCCTTTTCTGTGCATGGCCCTGCTGGGGTTGGACAGGCATCTGAAACAGAGAAAATCCGGCCTGTACGTCACCGGCGTATTTCTGATGATTCTGTCCAGCTTTTATTTCAGCGTCGGCGGCATACTGGCTCTGGCGCTGTACGGGCTTTGCGAATATCTGCGCCTGCAGGAAAAAATCCGGCTGGGAAATCTTCTAAAAGAGGCTTTTCGCTTTTTGCTGGCCACCCTGACGGCCGTCCTCATGAGCGGGATGCTTCTGCTTCCCACCGCCTGTGCGCTTATGGGGAAAAGGGAGGGCGCGGCTATCGCCCGCGTTCGGGCGCTGTTCCTCCCGCAGATTCAGCCGGAAAACTTCCTATATAATGGCTACAGCGTCGGTCTGCCCTCGCTGATTCTCACGGCAGTCATCGTTGGATTCGCCTACCGAAAATGGCAGGAGCGTCTCCTTACCTACAGCTGTGCGCTTTTGTTCCTCCTGCCCTTTTTCCCGTGGCTTTTAAACGGCGGGCTTTATGTGCGCGGCAAGTCGCTGATTCCGTTTCTGCCGCTTCTGTGCCTCCTCATCGCCGTATATATGGACAAGCAGAAGAAAGGGGAAATCCCGCCCACGCTCTCGGCCGCCGCCCATCTGCTCACCCTTTTGATTTTGTGCTATTTCTTTTTTGTGAAAAAAAATCTGGAATATAGCGCCTTTATCTTGGCGGACGCGGCCATGACGGCTCTGGCCTTCCTGTTTTTTTGGAAATTTCGCCGGATGATATGGCTGCTGGCGCCGCCGGCGCTTTGCCTGTTCGTTTACGGTTGCGCCGGCGGCGGTTATTGGGAGCTGGCAGAGCCGCAAAGCTACGAAGAAATTACCGACGGGGACATCGGCGCGCTGATTTCCGAGACGCTGGAAAAAGAACCGCAGCTTTGCCGTCTGGAGCAGCGAGGTCCCGAAGGGGAAAAAGGCGCCGACTTAAACCGGATCTGGGATACCCGCCAGTGGTCGTCTTCTTTGTACTCCTCGTCCTACAACGCCGACTATCGGGAGTTCGTAAAATCCGAGTTTCAGGCGGAGGAGCCGTTTCGCAACGGTCTGATGCAGGCATCCTCCAACAGCCCGCTGTACTTAAAGCTGATGGGCGTCAAATACATTGTAAAAAATAAAAAAGACAAAGGCTGCGCCGGGTGCAGGCCCTGTGGAACAAAAGGCGCGTGGGTCATTTACGAAAACAAAAACGCGGCCCCCATCGCCTACGCCACCCGCCGGGTCATCCCTGAGCGAAGCTTTCACAGCCTGCCCTTCCCCTACAACCAGATTGCCCTAATGAAATACGCGGCTGTCAAAGACGCGCCCCAAAGGGACGGCCAGTGGAAACAGGAACTAAAAGCCTGGGCCAGCCCTGTCCGGTTGGAGCTTCCCGACCTGCATACGCGTTCGGCAAAAGCCTTCTGTGCGCCCGACGGCTCCTGCCATATCCAGGCCAAAGAAAACACAACTGCCCGCCCCTGCGCAATTTTTGCCATTTCTACCGCATTGACATGGGCGTCATCAA
>CAOJVE010000069.1 GCA_948444865.1 uncultured Lachnospiraceae bacterium | reverse complement strand
AGAGTCTTTGAACAACCTGTATTTCCACGCATTCGCCCAGACGCCGGTGCGCGTGGCGGCAGCCATGCATGCGCCAATCAGCGGTTCGGATGTGCAATCTGATTTAAACTCCGTAAGCGATGGAGACGGCAATGCAGATAACAGCCTGGAAGGCGAACCGGACGACGACGCCATCAGCGATTCGGAGCTTCCGTCTGCGCCGGAGGCCATTTTGTACGAAATGCTGGATTATGAGTCTGTGCCGTACCGTGGAAGCGGCAGCAAAGAAGATCCCCTTTGTTTTCTCTGCACGGGAAGCGATGAAGGCGTTGTGGTCAAAGGCTCTTTTTTCAACAAAATGGCCGGCTATGACGAAATGGGCGTTGAAGCAACAGCGGACGGCAAAGCCCTCTGGTACCGCCTGGAATTCCACGAAGGCGACCGGATTTCCGACATGGAAAACCCGGAAGCGTCATTGATTGGGTTTTATTTGCGCAAGGGGAAAGAGCTCATGAACCCGGATGAGGAGAAAATCTTCACGCTGGAAGGCGCCGGGCAGACCGACGACGGGGAAAGCGTGCTGACCTCCACGCCGGAGCCGGAAGTGACAGGCCCCAACGAAACCATACGAAAAAAGCCCAAGAAAGACAAAGACGACGAAGACTGGGAGGACGAAGACTGGGAAGAGGAGGAATACCCAGAGGAACCGTCCATGACCCGGGAAGAGGCCATCAAGTACCAGAAGAACAACATCCAGGCCTATGAGCTGGACATTCAGAAGCAGAGCCTTGCCATTTCCAAGCTGGAAAAAGAGCTGAAGGAAGAGACGGCCACCAGCACAATGGAAGGAATCGTGACGGTGGTGGGCGATCCCGCCACCGGCGAATCGGACGGAGACGGTTTCATCGAGATCGAGAGCGACGACGGCTACTATGTGAAAGGGGCCTTGGGCGAGCTGATGCTGGATCGGGTGCAGGCCGGCGATGAGATTACGGGGACTTCCTACGAGAGCGGCATTGAGTTTACGGCGAAAATCCGTGAGATCGCCGCTTACCCCGCCACCGGCAGCGGGGAATCCTACGATATGGGAAATCCCAACGAGTCCAAATATCCTTTTATGGCCCACGTGACCGAGGATCTGGATCTGCAAAACGGAGAGGGCACGGAGATAAAGCTTAGCGGCGGCCAGAAAACCAATTCCGGCGACAGCATTTATCTGGACGCGGCCATGATTCGTTCCGAGGGCGGCCGGTATTACGTCTACAAGGACAATAAAGGCGAGCTTCAGAAAAAATACGTGACGGCCGAAAGAAGCAGCGACGGCTATTCCATCGTGGTGTCAAAAGGCTTAACCAACGACGATAAGATCGCGTTTCCTTACGGAAAGGGCGTGGAAGAAGGCGCCAAGACAGAAGACGGCACAATGGAGGAGCTGTATGATTTCTAAAGGGCCGTATCGGACAGGGAGAAAATTATGTTAGAAAATATCAGGCTGGCTTTTCAGGGCATTTGGACCCATAAAATGCGTTCCTTTCTCACCATGTTGGGAATCATCATCGGAATCGCCTCGATTATCTCCATCGTTTCCACCATCAAAGGCACAAGCGAGCAGATCAAGGAGCAGCTGATCGGGGCCGGAAATAACGCGGTGGAAGTGCTGCTGTACGACGGAAGTTCCGAGTATGACGCCAGCTGGGGCATGACAAGCGCCGCCCTTCCTCAGATCACAGACCAGCAGAAAGAGAAGATCCGGGAAATCGAAGATGTGGCCAGCGCCACGTTCTTTTACGGACGCGGATACTCCGAAGGCATTTATTATATGGAAAAAAGCATGCAGGGCGGGAAAGTCTACGGCATAGACGAGGATTATCTGGATGCCTGCGGCTATGTGATTCAGGCCGGGCGGGGATTTGTGCCGAAGGATTACGAGGACTACCGCAAAGTGGCGCTGCTGGACGAGGAGGCGGTGAGCAGCCTTTTCCAGAACGAAACGCCGCTGGGCAAAACCATTGAGGTGAAAGGCGAGCCGTTCGTGGTGGTGGGGGTCTATGCCCAGGCCGAGTCCTTTCAGCCGATTATCAACAGTTACCAGGAATATTATTCCTATTACGGAGACGCAGGCACAGGCACGCTGCTGGTTCCCAACGCGGCCTGGCCCATCATCTACAAATACGATGAGCCCGAGAACGCCGTGCTGCGGGCCGCCAACACGGAGGCCATGACCAAGGTGGGGGACAAGGCGGCGAAGATCCTGAACGAGGCCATCGAGGACAACTCCCAGATTAAGTATAAAGCCAACAACAATCTGGAGGTGGCCAAAAATCAGCAAAAGCTCAGCGAGAGCACCAACGGGCAGCTGCTGTGGATCGCCAGCATTTCACTGCTGGTGGGCGGCATCGGCGTTATGAACATCATGCTTGTTTCTGTCACGGAGCGAACCAGCGAGATCGGCCTGAAAAAAGCCATCGGCGCCAGGAAAAACAGAATCCTTTTCCAATTCCTGACAGAAGCGGCCGTGCTCACCAGCCTGGGCGGGATCGTGGGCGTTATATCGGGGATCGTGCTGGCCAACGTCATATCCAAGATGGCCGGAATCCCCATCGCCATCAGCATTCCGGCCATCGTGGCGTCCGTGGGATTTTCCATGGTCATCGGCATTGTGTTCGGGCTTCTGCCGTCCTTTAAGGCGGCAAACCTAAACCCAATCGAGGCGCTGCGGCGGGATTAGCCAATTAATAGTCGGCGGCATACATTTCTGAAAAGGAGAGTATGCCGCCGAAATTTTCCCCGGAGCGTCTTATCCGTTATCCGGTGAACGCATTCCTAATTCAAATATTCACTGTCTGTGACTTTCTCAATAAAAAATTGGCTTTTGTCTTCGTTATATACTTTCCGGTAGGTTTCCATGGCCAGCAGTCCAGGGCCGGAAGCCGGCACGGTTTTCGTCTCGATCTCCACCGGGACTTCCGCGGTCTTGGTTCCAATGATTTGGACGGTCAGGTTCCCGTCCTCGAAGCTTACGTCAATCCGAATGGGATAGCTGCGGCTGTTGGCGATCTGCAGATCCAGTTCATCCCAGGCCACGGCGGCGTCCACGCCTGCGGGGATATAGCTGGACACAAAGTCATGATTCCACCGCTCCACGATCTCCAGATTGGCGTAAAGGGCGGCCGCGAAGATGGTGGAGGAAACCTGGCAGATGCCGCCGCCGTAAGCCTGGACGATCTGGCCGTTTAGGATCGCGTTGTCCTTTTTAAATCCCGTCTCTTCCGTCTGTTCTCCCACGGCGTTGTTAAAAGAAAACACGCTGCCGCTTGGAAGAATGGCGCCGTTGCATTTTTCCGTGGCCAGCCCGATATTGACGGCGCGGTTGGAGGAGCCGCCTACCCGGGTGGCATACGTGCTCAAAACGTCGGTGAATAAATGTTCCTTTAAGTTTTGCGCATCGATTTCCGGCTGGGTGTAAATGAGAGGGGCATAGACGGTATCTCCTTCTTCCGCCACGTCCAGAGCGGCCTGGACCGTTTCCATGTCAAAGCTTACGCCGGTGACGGCCTCCACGATGGCGTAATCGTTTTCCGGATCCAGGGTGGCGTTGGCCGGTTCGATATGTATTTCCTCGTAGATCCGCGCCAGATCCACCGGCTGCACTTCGCCCAGCGCGTCCGGGCAGGAGATGACGTTTTCAAAATCATTGGCCTGGACGGCTTCGGCGATTTCTTTGGCAAGTTCGCCTGCGTCTGCGTCCTGGCCGGCTGTGCCTATTTTGAAAACCAGCTGGTCGCCTTCGACTTTATGGGAAGTCTGCACAGTGTTTCCCGCTTCTAAAAGTCCGCTGTCCGCGATGGCCTCTTGCAGCGCTTTTTCGTTTTTCACATGCGGGGGGCACGAAACGCGGTTTCCCAGGAAAGCCGCCCTTAAAAGCGTCAGCCCCCGTAAAAAGAAAGGCGCCTGGCTTTTTTTCAAAGCTTTCTGGACGGCGGCGCTGTAATCGTACGAAAGCGCGTCGCCCACATGGACCTGGTAGCTTTTTCCCTCAAAGGCCACGGTAAGGCTGGCGTCATCGCGGCTTTTATGAAGGCTTTCTTTCAGCGCGTCGGTGGCCGCGTCCAGGGTCATGCCGCCCAAAGAAACGCCCTGCACATAAGTTCGTGGAAGCGTGCGGTCCGTGCGCGTCAAAGCGCATAAGAGGACGTAGCCGCCGATTAGAAATGCCAGCGCGCCCGCCGCTGCCAAGAGGAATATATTTTTTCTGGTAGATGACGCCATATTTGAGTCCCTTCTTTCTATAAAATTTCTTGTGAATAATATAAAATATCGGCCGGGGATTGTCAATGAGTTCTTGTGCGCTGCGCCCGGCGGCGCGCCCTGCGATGCACAAAATTTTGCGGACCGCACAGGTATTTGTTGTGGCCAATACATGGAATGTGCTATAATAAAGAAAAAATTTGAAAGTACGATACATAGCACAAGGAGGAAGATACAATGATTTGGGCGCCAGAGGAGACATACACCCGTGAGGAGATACAGGCCATCCAGCTGCGCAAGCTGAAACAGACGGTGGCTTACATATATGAAAAAGTTCCGGCTTACCAGAAAAAAATGGAAGAGGCAGGCATAAAGCCGGCAGATGTGCAGACATTAAAGGATCTGGAGAAGCTGCCGTTTACCAATAAATCCGATTTCCGGGAGAATTATCCCACGGGGCTGTTTGCGCGTCCGAGAAATGAGCTGGTCCGCGTCCACGCCAGTTCCGGGACCACCGGGAAGCCCACGATCGTGGGATACACCCGAAATGACATGAAGGTGTGGACCAACAACGTATCCCGGATCACCTGCATGGGCGGCGCGATGCCCGACGACATTGCGCAGATTGCTTTTGGCTACGGCATGTTCACCGGGGCGCTGGGGCTGCACGCGGGCCTGGAGAACATCGGCGCGTCCGTTATGCCCATGTCTTCGGGAAATACCAAAAAGCAGATTATGTTTATGCAGGATATGGGCACCACGCTTCTGGTGGCGACGCCGTCCTACGCCCTCTATCTGGGCGAATCGGCCCGGGCCATGGGGATTGACCCGGAGGAGGATCTGCATGTGCGCATCGGCCTGTTTGGCGGGGAAGGCATGACGGAGCCTATGCGTGACGAGATGCACCGGATCTGGGGAAAGAGCTTTTTGTGCACCCAGAATTACGGGATGAGCGAGCTGTGCGGTCCCGGCGTGTCCGGCGAATGCGAATATTTACAGGGCATGCACGTGAATGAGGACTGGTTCATCCCGGAGATCATCAATCCAAAGACCGGCGAAGTCCTCCCGCCAGGAGAGAAAGGCGAGCTGGTCATCACATGCCTGGGCAAAGAGGCGCTGCCGCTGATCCGTTACCGCACGAAAGATATTTCCAGACTGATGTACGAGCCCTGCCCCTGCGGAAGAACCACGGTGCGCATGGAAAATCTCTCTGGCCGTTCCGACGACATGCTGGTGATCCGCGGCGTGAACGTATTCCCCACCCAGATTGAGGAAGTGCTGCTGCAGATCCCGGAGATTGGGCCTCATTACGAAATCAAAGTGGAGCGCAAAAACCGTCTGGACGTGATGTCTATTGTGGTGGAGCTGATCGACGACCGTCTTCTGGACTCCTATAAGAAGTTAGAAGAATTAAACGATAAAATCCGCAGAAGTTTAAAGGCGATTCTGGGACTGGACGCGGTGATTCAGATTGTGGCGCCTATGAGCCTGCAGAGGTTTGAGGGCAAGGCCAAGCGCGTGACCGATCTGCGCGGAGAAGGCTTATAATAAAAGAGAAAGGTATGGTGCGAGAATGTTAAAGCAGTTAGCAGTATTTGTGGAAAATGAGTCGGGGAGCCTGCGGAAAGTGACGATGGCGCTCCGCAGCCAGAAAATCAATATCTATGCGTCCGCTTCTTTCGACACGCCGGAATTCGGGATTTTGCGCATGGTGGTAAACGAGCCGGAGAAAGCGAAGGACGCGCTGACCAGCCAAGGATTCGTGACAAAATTAGGCGAAGTGATCGCCGTGCAGCTTCCGGACGAAGAGGGCGGCATGGATTCTCTGCTTGCGGCGCTTCACGCCAGCAACGTGAGCATCAACTACACATATTCTTCTTTTGGCAGGATGAGCAAGCTTCCGGCTGTGATTCTTCACACCGATGAGATTTTTGAGACGGAAAACGTGCTGCGGTCCAAAGGTTTTCACTGCATGGACAGTTTAAACGATTAAAAACAAACCCGGAGAGGAGCGAGTGGAATGTTAGAAAAGGTTGATTTGACGAAAAAAATGTCGAAGGAAGAATATCAGTCGAAAATGGAGCGGCTGGAGCGGGAGCTGGGAGAGCTGCAGCGCAAATGCAAAAGCCTGAAAATTCCGGTGATGATTGCCTTTGAAGGTTATCCGGCCGCGGGAAAGGGCGCCCAGATGGCGGCGCTGATCCACGCGCTGGACCCCCGTGGGTTTGAGGTCCACGCGGTAAAAAAAGAAACGGAAGAAGAGCGGATGCATCCGTTCATGTGGCGCTTCTGGACGAAAATGCCCGCCGAGGGCCGGATGGCTCTCTACGACACAAGCTGGTACAGAAAAGTGCTCTCCAAAGATCCAAAAGAGCGGTCCTTTGAATCCATCTTATCCTTCGAGCGGCAGATTACCGACGGCGGCGTGGTTCTGGTGAAATTATTTTTAGCCATCGACAAAAAGGAGCAGAAGAAACGTTTCCAGAAACTGCAGAAAAACAAAGAAACCGCCTGGCGGGTGTCCGACGCGGACCATAAGCACAATGAAAATTTCGAAGAATACGAGAAGATTTACGAGGAAATGCTGCAGAAGACAGACACGGATTATGCGCCCTGGCACATCGTGGAGTCCACGGACAGGCGGTTTGCGACGGTGAAGATTTACACCATCGTGATCAATGCGCTGGCGGCGGGAATTGAACGCGCCTCGGCTCCGGAGCCGGCCCAGAAGAACAAAAAGGCTTACATCGACGACAGCGATCTTAAGGAATCCATCTTAAGCAAACTGGACCTGAGCCTGTCCTATTCCAAAAAGGAATACAAGACCAAGCTAAAAGCTCTCCAGTCGAAAATCCAGCTGCTTCACGGAGAACTGTACCGGAAGCGGATTCCCGTTGTGCTGGCCTTCGAGGGCTGGGACGCCGGCGGCAAAGGCGGAGCCATCAAAAGGCTCACCGAGAAAATGGATCCCAGAGGCTACATGGTAATCCCCACCGCCTCCCCCAATGACTGGGAGAAAGCGCACCACTATCTGTGGAGATTCTGGAAGGATATGCCCAAGGCCGGACATTTCGCCATCTTCGACCGGACCTGGTACGGCCGGGTGATGGTGGAGCGGATCGAAGGATTCTGCACGGATCAGGAGTGGCAGCGGGCCTATAAGGAAATCAACGACATGGAGCGGGATCTCTACGACGCCGGGGCCGTCATTCTGAAATTCTGGATGCAGATTGACAAAGACGAGCAGGAGCAGCGTTTCAAAGCGCGCCAGGAAAACCCGGAGAAACAGTGGAAAATCACGGACGAAGACTGGCGGAACCGGGAAAAATGGGATCAGTACGAGGCGGCTGTCAACGAAATGCTCATTCGCACCTCCACGCCGTACGCGCCCTGGATCGCGGTGGAAGGCAACAGCAAATATTATGCCCGGATCAAGGTATTGCAGACGGTGGTCAAAGCCATCGAAGAAAGGCTGCGCGGAGAAGAAAAATGAAGCAATTATTTAAAACAGGAATTTTTCTGATTCTTTTAGGCGTTCTCTTTTTTCACACAGGGTATGTCTGCGGGGCTTCCGCCCCAGAGGCGGGCGGCAAGGAAACTGCCATCCCGACGCAGACGGCCAAAGTTTTGAAGCTGGAGAAATCTTCCATGGTTATGCAAAGGGGCGGCGCCTTTTCTCTTAAGCTGACCCGAAAGAACATTTCCGGCAAAGTGACCTGGAAGACCAGCGACAAATCCATCGCGTCCGTCAGCCAAAAGGGGAAGGTCACAGGCAAGAAGCGGGGCGTGGCGACTATAACGGCCAAAGCGGACGGCTGCACGGCCACATGTCGAATCCGGGTGGTAAACGCCAGCCTAAGCGCCGAAAAGCTTTCTCTCGTAAAGGGCAAGTCCAAAACGCTGACTGTCGCCGGAACCGGCAAAAAGGCTTCCTGGTCCAGCAGCAGGCCGTCCGTGGCGTCTGTCGGCAAAACCGGGAAAATCACCGCCAGAAAAAAAGGAACCGCCGTGATTACAGCCACCATAGACGCCGTGGTCCTGACCTGCAAAGTCACGGTCACATACCCCGTCTGGAACAAGCTGCTGGATCAGTACCAGGACAATGCAAAGGTGAAGCAGCTTTTGTTTGTGAAATACAAGGGAGGAACCAAGGCCAATGTGCTGCTTTATGCAAAAGTAAACAAAAAATGGAAGAAAATCCTCGCCTGTCCGGGCTATGTGGGCAAAAACGGAATCGGCGCCGCCCGGGAATGGCAGCCCACCACCCCTGAAGGGACTTATAATCTGACAAGAGGATTTGGCATTTTGCCGAACCCCGGGGCGAAAATGTCCTACTTGCAGGTAAATGCCAACCACTATTGGTGCGGCGATCCGGCTTATTACAATCAGCTAATCGACATTTCCCAAAAGCCCCACGCCTGTCAGGGCGAACATCTGATAGACTATGCGCCCAGCTACAATTACGGCATGTTTCTCGACTACAACAAAGAATGCGTTTATCCCAACGGATCGGCCATTTTCCTCCACTGCAGCGGGAACGCGACTTATACAGGCGGCTGCATCGCCGTCAGCCAGCCGGACATGATCCAAATACTGCAGACCGTGGAAAAAGGGGCGAAGATTTGCATTTATAATAAGTAAACCCATTGACAAAGCATGAGCTGCTTTCTTTAAAATATTTTTAAGGATGGCAGCTCTTCTGTATGAAAGGGTGACTCTGTGAAGAAAAAAATACTTTTTCCTGTATGCGTTCTATTCGCGCTGTCTGCGTGGGCATACATAAAAAACAGCGGCGCCTCTTTACAACCTGGCGTCTATACATTACAAAATGTAACGAGGGACGTTCCCGGAGATTTTACCATTGCTATCTATGACGACGGCTCCTTTCAGAGTTACGAAACGCCCATCAGCAGCTATATTGGCATGGGCAGCTATGAGATAAAAGGCGACATATTGACCTTAAAGGAAGATAAAGCCGGCTGTACCGGAAACGTCAACAGGTTTCAGATCGCGGACGACCGCCTCTTATTCCGCAACGATGGTTCCGCAAACTATGCCTTTGTTCCGCTAAAGGACAAAGCTGCGTTCGTGCGGACCGGTGACGTTCCATGAAAACTGGCTGACCTGCGTGCCTGGCCTTTTCGTTTTGCTTCCGTACCGGCGTCCGGCAGCTTTACGGATTCGCACAGGCGCCTTCGTCCTGCCGTTTGCCGCATTCCTTCCCAAAATGTTTCTCCCGGTATTTTCCGGGACTGCATCCGTACTGTTTGCGGAAAGTTTCGGAAAAATAGCTGGGCCCCAAAAAACCAACTTCGTAGCCGATTTCGGATATGGACAGATCCGTAGAAGCCATCCGTTCGACGCTTTTTTCCAGCCGGTACGAGATCAAATAGCGGACAGGTGATTGACCTAGATATTTATTAAATAAAGAACAACATTTGCTTTTGCACACGTTGGCCGAAGCGGCGATTTCTTCCAGGGTAATTTTTTCTGCGTAATGGTCTTGGATGTAGGTCACCATGTCCCGCACGGCATTCAGCTGGCCGGAGGGCTTTCCCAAGAAAGTCTGCTCCCCGGGCGCGTGGATGTACAGTTCCTGCCAAATCTCGCAAAACAAACCTAAGATTTGCAGAGGAAAAGCGGGCTGGTCCAGGCAGTCGTGCATTCGCAGAAGAGCCTGAAGGATTTTTCGTTCCCAGTCGACGGACGTATGCAGCGGCTGACAGAAAAGGGCCGGGTTTGACAGGATGGGCGCCACATATTCCTGTTCCATGGACAAGGTGGAGCACAAAAGCCTGGGGTGGAGCAAAATGCAGAGAAAGCGACATTCCCGGCGGGCTTTGGAAAAGCCATAGTGGAGCTGGCGGGAATTGACGAAAAGGCCGTCGCCTTCTTGCAGACGGATGACTTTTCCGTTGACGTTGTAGTCCAGTTCCCCAAAGAGGACGACGACAAATTCCACTTCGCTGTGCCAGTGGCTTAAAGCCATATAGCCTGGATACTGGGACAGGCGGTCTTCTTCGATAAAAAGAAAATATTCCGGGTGGCTGTAGGGGATGTTTTCGGAATAGTCTTCATTCAAATCAAGGATCATTTGCGTATCCTCCCATATTTTTCGCGGATTTAATTAACAACGATAGTTATAGTATTATACAATATATTGAAAGAAATGAAAAGTTTTTTACAATATAATTATAAACAAAGATATGCAGTGTTCTAAAATAAGTTCCGCGCATGGCTATCGTGGAAACGGCGGTTGGATGCTCCCTTTTCCGATGCCGTTTCACTGCATATTTCATCCTGTATAAATGGAGGTAGAATAACTATGAATATTTATGAAAAAATGCACAGCGGTGATCTTTATGATCCAATGCAGAGGGAACTTATGGAGCTGCAGACGCGCTGTCTGGATAAGCTTTATGATTACAATATGTCCCGTCCCACGGAAAAGGAGAAGCGGGAGCGGCTGCTCAAGGAACTGTTTGCTGAAATTGGGGAAGCGTGTTACATAGAGCCGCCTTTTCACGCCAGCTTCGGCGGCCGCCATGTTCATTTTGGAAAACATGTGTATGCTAATTTTAACCTGACTTTGGTGGACGACACCTATATCTATGTGGGGGATTACACCATGTTTGGGCCAAATGTCACGGTGGCCACGGCGGGACACCCGATATTGCCCGAGCTGCGGGAGAAAGGAGAACAGTATAATTTCCCGGTGCGCATCGGCAAAAACTGCTGGATCGGCGCAGGGGCGGTTATCGTCCCGGGCGTCACCATCGGGGACGATGTGGTTATAGGCGCGGGCAGCGTTGTGACGAAAGACATTCCAGATCGGGTGGTGGCGGTGGGAAATCCATGCCGGGTTCTGCGGCCGGTGGGCGAGCGCGACAAAGTGTATTATTTTAAAGACCGGAAAATAGATATGGAAAAATAAGATCGAAGAGCCGATAGTCAACCTAAAAATAAAATAGGTTGACTATTGGCTTTTTCCATGTTATCCTTTTTTTAACGGAGGTGAGAATATTGGGAACCAGAGAAAAGCTTCTGGGATTTTTGGAAGAAAATAAAGGCGTTTATTTTTCCGGCGCAGAGCTGGCGGAGAAATTTTCGGTTTCCCGGACCGCTGTATGGAAGGCCGTCAACAGCCTGCGAAGCCAGGGCTATGAGATCGACGCCGTTCAGAATAGGGGCTATTGCCTGTCTGAGAAGACAGACATTCTCTCCGCCCAAGGGATACAAAAATATTTGCAGCCGGTCTGTAAGGAGCTGGACCTGCATGTGCTCCCCTTGGCCCAATCCACCAACACGCTGGTCCGGGAGAAGGCGGACGCCGGGGCGCCGGAAGGTTGTGTGATTTTGGCCAATGCCCAGACACAAGGCCGGGGGCGGCTGGGACGGGCCTTTTATTCCCCGGAAGACACGGGCATATACATGAGCTTGCTGCTTCGGCCCAGGAGGTTTTCCCCCAGTCAGTGCGTAAAGCTCACCACCATGGCGGCGGTGGCCGCATGTGAAGCCATTGAGCAGACATCGCCAGGCCAGGCGAGGATTAAATGGGTCAACGACATCTATATGGAAGAAAAGAAAGTCAGCGGCATTCTCACAGAGGCTTCCCTGGGGCTGGAAAATGGCCTCCTGGATTATGTGGCGCTGGGGATCGGGATCAATGCCTATCCGCCCAGAGAGGGTTTTCCGCCGGATCTGCGGCGCATTGCCGGAACGGTTTTTCGGGAGCGGCAAAACGACGGGAAGAATCGGCTGGCAGCCGAATTTTTGAATTTTTTTATGCACTATTATACGGTCCGGGAAATGGGGGACTATGTGGAAAAATATCGGCGCAGAAGTCTGGTCATCGGAAGAGAAATAGAGGTTTTGTCTCCAAACGGCCAAAGGAATGCCAGAGCGCTGGATGTGGACGGGGAATGCCGTCTGCTGGTGCAGTATGAGGACGGCGTCCGAGATGCGCTTTCCTCTGGGGAGATTCGCGTCCGGCTGTCCGGGCAGAAAGGGGAGCGGCTATGAGAAATGAGAAGACAAGGAATATGGTAATGTGCGCTATGTTTGTGGCGCTGATCGCGGCAGGCGCGTTTATCAAAATTCCCATTCCAGCAGTGCCGTTTACCCTGCAGTATTTGTTTACTATGCTGTCCGGGCTGCTTCTGGGCGGAAAGCGGGGCTGCCTGTCTGTTTGCATTTACATTCTTTTGGGGCTTGCCGGACTGCCGATTTTTGCCCAGGGCGGTGGGCCCGGCTATATATTTCAGCCCAGCTTCGGCTATATCCCAGGATTTGCCGTGGGGGCTTTTGTTACGGGAACCATAGCCAACAAGAAGAGCCGGCCGGGATATGCGAGGCTCCTTGCGGCCAATTTTACAGGGCTTTTCATCGTGTACCTTTTCGGAATGGCGTATTATTATTTTATCAGCGATGTCTATCTGGGAACGCCCATCGGTCTTTGGCCCCTGTTTTTATACTGTTTTATTCTGGCCGTTCCCGGTGATATTTTCTTATGCGTTGTGGCGGCGATTCTTGGAAAAAGGCTGATCCCGCTGATTAAAGAAAGAAGGATTTGAAAAAATGAATGTGGAAACCATAGGCAATCAGGTTATGCAGGGAAAACAGATTACGAAAGAGGAGGCGCATGAACTATACGGGCAGCCGTTGGAGGAGCTGTGCCAAAAGGCGGATGAAATACGACAGCGTTTCTGTTCCAACCAGTTCGATCTCTGCACAATTATCAATGGCAAAAGCGGTCGGTGTTCGGAAAATTGCCGTTTTTGCGCCCAATCAGCGCACAACCATACAGGCGTCCGGGAATATCCGCTGCTTTCCGCCAGGGAAATCACGGCGCAGGCCAAGGCGCATGAGAGCCAAGGCGTGCTGCGCTTTTCCATTGTCACCTCTGGAAAACGGCTTTCCGATGCGGAGGCAGACGAAATGTGCGCGGTCATCCGCCAGATCCGGCAGGAAAGTAAGATCTCCGTGTGCGTCTCCTTTGGCCTTTTGACGGAGGCGCAGTTCCGAAGATTAAGGGCGGCCGGGGCTTCCCGAGTGCATAACAATCTGGAAACCTCCCGCAGAAATTTCCCCAACATATGCACTACCCATACGTTCGATGAGAAAGTCGCAGCCATTCGGGCCGCCCAAGATGCGGGGCTTTCTGTGTGCAGCGGCGGAATTATGGGATTGGGGGAGACGGTGGAGGACCGGATCGACATGGCGTTTGATCTTAAGGAACTAGGCGTCAAAAGCGTGCCGGTCAATATCTTAAATCCCATTGCCGGAACGCCTTTGGAGAGCAACGAGAGGCTGACAGTGGAAGAAGTCCGGCGGATTGTGGCTGTCTACCGTTTTATTTTGCCGGACGCATCCATTCGTCTGGCGGGAGGCAGGGGTCTTCTGGGCGACAAAGGGAAAAGCTGTTTTCGCTCTGGCGCCAACGCGGCCATCTCTGGCGATATGCTGACCACGGCCGGGATCACCGTGCAGACCGATCTGGAACTTCTAAAAGAGCTGGGCTACCAAGTGGGGTATGGAAAATGAGCAAAGGGCTGTTTATCACAGGGACGGGAACGGACGTGGGAAAGACCTACGCCGCCGCCCTGATTTTGAAGAAATTAAGAGAAAGCGGCGTGTCCGCCGGGTATTTCAAAGCGGCCATGAGCGGCAATGCACGGGGAGAGGACGGAAAACTGATTCCGGGGGACGCGCTGTTTGTGAAAAAGACAGCGGGCATCTCCCAGCCGCTTCAGGAAATGTGTCCTTATGTGTACGAAAACGCTGTTTCTCCGCATCTGGCTTCACGGATGGAGGGAAATCCGGTCCGCATGAAAGCGGTCCTGGAGAAATTTCGTGAAGTTTCCGAGAAATACGAATATGTGACCATGGAAGGCTCCGGCGGCATCCTCTGTCCGATTTGTTTTGATGA
>CAOJVE010000068.1 GCA_948444865.1 uncultured Lachnospiraceae bacterium | reverse complement strand
GCAGAGAAAACTCAAACAGGCTGCGGTTGTCGGTTTTGAACTCCACCGTCCCTTCCGGCGACAGGATCTGGCTGTACCGCGCCAAAAACTGCCGGGACGTGAGCCGCCTTTTGGCGTGGCGCGCTTTGGGCCAGGGATCGCTAAAATTCAGGTAGATTTTCTGCACTTCCCTTCCCGCGAAAATCTCCGGCAGCGTCCGGGCGTCGGCGCACAGAAAATACAGGTTTAAAAGCGGCTCTTCTAGCGCCTGCCTTCTCTGGATAGCGCGAAGCAGCACGCTGTCGTAAAGCTCCATGCCCAGATAATTATTTTCTGGATGTCTTTGGCTCATCTCCATCAGAAATCTGCCCTTTCCCATGCCCACTTCCAGATGCACGGGATGGTCGTTTTTCCAAAAATCCCTCCAGTTCCCCCGCAGGCTGTCGGGCTGTTGGATGACAAAGGGGCTGTTCTCCACGATATTTTTCGCTTCCGGTATGTTTCGCAAACGCATAATTTTTCCACTCCCAAACGGACGCGCCCTCCCGCGCCGAAGCCTTCCGTCCGGCCTGCAGGCCGCAAAGTTTCGCGCTTTTTTGAAAGCGATTCCTTAATCCACATCAGTATAATATAAACCCTTCAGAAACGCAACCGCAAAAAAAATTAATTTTCCTCTGGATTTTTTAAAAAAAAGGTGTATTATAATACAGGTAATATTTTAATAGGAAGCGATACTAATTTTTATCATGTGCGGGAGGCCTTATGAAAAATTATGGAACAGATCATCAGTAAGCTATCGGAAATTGAAAATATGGCCGGCAAAATTATGGAAGAAGCCCAGTGCAAAAAGAAGGAGCTTTGCCAGCAGCATCAGGAGCAGTGCCAGGCGTACGACCGGCAGGCGGACGCGGACGCGGAGGAGAAGATCCGCCAGATTCGCGATCAGCTCAAGCAAAAGCAGGAAACGCAGCTGGCCGACTTAAAGAACCGGACAGAGGATGAGTTTGCCCATATGGAGAAATACTATACCGAGCATCATCAGCGGCTGGCCAGGGAGATTTATGAGAAAATTATTCATGCATAAAGGAAGTGATGACAAATGGGCGCGGTGCTGTCGTACAGCGGGCTATCCACAAAAATCAGGGCCATGACGGCCAAATTAGTCAGCGAGACGCAGTTTCGGGAGATTGCGCAGCTTTCTACCGTGTCGGAAGCGGTGGCTTATCTGAAGAAAACGGACGAATACAGGGAACGCTGGGCGTCTCTGGACGAAACGCAGCTCCACCGGGGCGAGGCGGAAAAGCTCCTTAAGAAATCTGTTTTTCAAGATTACACAAAACTGTATCATTTCTGCAATCCGAAACAGCGCAAGTTTATGATTCTGTATTTTAAGAGATACGAGATATTTTTTATAAAGGAATGCATACGGTATATATTCGACCACCGAAATTTAACGGAATCAAGCGCTGTGTATACAGACCTTTCCGTGTACGCGGAGTTTTTCCACCGGCATTCCAAACTGGACATCGACCGTATGGTCACCTGCAGCTCCATGGATGAACTGATCCAGGTGGTAAGCGCATCCGAATATTACGGGCCGCTTTCCCGCGTGGCGGGCAGAGACAAGGCGCTGGCCTTTGACTACGGCATGGTTCTGGATGTGTATTATTTCGAGCAGATCTGGAAAATGAAAGACCGGCTTTTTTCCGGCGTGGATCTGGAAAACATTACGAAGGCCTACGGCCGGAAGTTTGACCTGATTAACCTGCAGTGGATTCAGCGGGCAAAACAATATTACAACATGAACCCCGCCAACATTTTCGCCCTGCTCATTCCTGCGCACTATAAATTAAAGCAGGAAGAGTTAAACGCGCTGACGAACGCGGCCAATATGGAGGACTTTTACGCTATTTTGGACAAAACCTACTACGGAAGAAGGTTCCCTAATATTTCTTCCTCCTCATTGGACGAATTTTACAATTACCTGCTGCGCGCCACTTTGAAAAAAGAGGCGAGGAAAACGCCCTATTCTGTGATTTCCATCTACGCGTTCTTATACCGCAAAGAGCACGAGGTGGACCGTCTGACTACTGCAATAGAATGTATACGTTATGGCGTGGAGCCAGAGGAAACCATGCGGTACATTCGCAACAATTAAAAACCCGGAGGTAGCATTGTGATCGTTAAAATGAAATTCTTAAGTATTACCGGGCCGAAAGCGGATATTGACAGGGTAACAGAAGAGTACCTTTCCAAGTATGAGATACATCTGGAAAACGCTTTGATGGAACTGACCAACGCCCAGTCGCTGACTCCTTATTTTGAAATCAACCCTTACAAGGATTCTCTTCATCTGGCTGAGAGCTATTATGACATGCTGGAAAATCCAGATAAGCAAAAGGGAAAAATTCTCTCCCTGGAAAATGCGCTGGATCTGGTAAAAACAGTGGACGCCAAGATCACCGCGCTGGATCTGGAACGGACAGAGATGGAGAAAGAAAACGATCTGATCCTGAAGCATATGCGGGTGATCAAGCCTTTCCGCGGACTGGACTACGACATCACCTCCCTGGTGAAATTCGAGTTCATCAAGCTGCATTTTGGCCGGATTGAGAAACATTATTATGAAAAATTTGAAAAATTAATCTACGAAGACACGGATACCATGTTCTACCAGTGCTACGCGGACGAACAGTATGTGTGGGGCGTTTATTTTTTCCCGAAGGATAAAATGAACAAGGCGGACATCATCTATTCGTCCATGCATTTCGAGCGGCTGTGGATTCCAGACGAGTACGAGGGGACGGCGGAAGACGCCTACCAGCTGCTGGTGAAGCGCCGGGAAGCGCTGGATGATAAGATAAGCGAAAACCAGCAACAGCGCGCCCAGCTCCTGCGGCAATACCAGGAGGACATCGTGGGGGCCAAAGAAAAACTCGACTCCCTTTCCCAGCAGTTTGACATCCGCAAGCTGGCAGCCTGCACCAAAGGGGAAGCGGACGTTTTCTATGTGCTGTGCGGCTGGATGTCGGAGACGGACGCCAAGGCTTTCGTCCAGGACGTGTCCGGGGATGAAAAGCTGTTCTGCATTATGGAAGACCAGGATCATAACCTGTACCATCAGCAGCCGCCCACGAAGCTTTCCAACCCCAAGATCTTCAAACCCTTTGAGATGTATGTGAAGATGTACGGACTCCCCTCCTACAATGAAATGGACCCCACCTGGCTGGTGGCCGTCACTTACGCTTTCATTTTCGGAGCCATGTTCGGGGACGTGGGACAGGGACTTTGCCTGACCATCGGCGGATTCCTGCTGTATCACTTTAAAAAAATGGATCTGGCGGGCATCGTGGGAACGGCCGGCATTTTCTCCACATTTTTCGGATTTATGTTCGGAAGCTTATTCGGATTCGAGGACATACTCCCGGCCCTGTGGCTGCGGCCCATGACCCATATGCTGACGGTTCCCTTTGTGGGAAAATTAAACACCGTGTTCGTCATATCCATCGCTTTTGGCATGTTCATCATCCTGGCCTGCATGGCATTCCACATCATAAACGCCTGCAGAACCGGGGACACGGAAAATATATGGTTCGACGCCAACGCCGTGGCGGGCCTTGTGTTCTACGGCTCGGCCGTGACTGTCATCGTCCTGTTTATGACCGGCCATGCCCTTCCGGCGGGCGCCGTGCTGGCGGTGATGTTTATCCTGCCGCTGCTTTTGATTTTCTTAAAAGAGCCTTTGACCGGACTGTTGAAAAAGAAAGAAGACCTGTTCCCGGAAGGCAAAGGGATGTTCTTCGTCCAGGGCTTTTTTGAATTATTTGAAGTGCTGCTCAGTTATTTTTCCAATACGCTCTCCTTCGTCCGTATCGGCGCGTTCGCCGTCAGCCATGCGGCCATGATGGAAGTGGTGCTGATGCTGGCCGGCGCCCAGCAGGGGTCCCCCAATCCCGTGGTCATGATCCTGGGCAATCTATTTGTGATCGGACTGGAGGGGCTGGTCGTGGGCATTCAGGTTCTCCGTCTGGAATATTATGAACTGTTCAGCCGTTTCTACAAGGGAACGGGAAGGGCATTTGTGCCCTTCGCCAAAAAAGTGAATCTGTAAGTTTAAGAGGAGGTTTTTTATTATGACAATCGTTGCGCAAATTACACTGGTAGCTGCTTTGATGCTGAGCATTATCATTCCTTTCGGGGCGTTCTTAATCGGCGAACGCAGCCGGGGACGTTATAAAACGGCCATTGGCTGCAATGCCTTTTTCTTCTTCGGCACATTCGTGGTGGCGGCGGTGGCCATGTTCGCCTGTGCGCCCCACGTATCCGCAGCCGCTGACTCTGCCGCCGGCCTGTCTACGGGCCTTGGCTATCTGGCGGCGGCCTTCGCGTCCGGCCTGTCCTGTATCGGCGGCGGCATCGCCGTGGCCAGCGCAGCCAGCGCGGCTTTGGGCGCCATCAGCGAGGATTCATCCATCTTAGGTAAATCCCTGATTTTCGTAGGTCTTGCGGAAGGTATCGCGCTGTACGGTTTGATTATTTCATTCATGATCTTAGGTCGGTTGGGATAAAAATTATGAAGATTTATTTAATCACGGATAATCTGGACACCCTGACGGGCATGCGGCTGGCGGGGGTGGAAGGCGTGATGGCGGACGGCCGGGACGACTTACGGGAAGCCCTGGAGCGGGCCATCGCCGACAAAGAAATCGGAATTATTCTGCTGATGGAGAAATTCGGCAGGGAATTTCCCGACATCATTGACAACGTGAAGTTAAACTACAAAACGCCCCTGATCATAGAGGTTCCGGACAGACACGGAACCGGCCGCAAACCGGACTTCATCACTTCCTACGTGGATGAAGCCATTGGATTAAAATTATAATAACAGGCAGGTGATACACATGACGACGGAAGAAAAATTGCAGCATTTCTACGATGCGGCCGTAAAAGAGGCCCATGACAATGCAGATCGGCTTTTAAAGGACTACGAAAAGGAGCTGGGCAGCCTGCTGGAAGAACATAAAAAAGAAAAGGACCAGGAAATAGCCCTCACCCTGAAAACAGAAACCGATCAGGCGTCCCGGGAAGTGAACCGAATCCTGTCCTCCCAACTGCTGGAAATCAAGCGGGAAGGCAGCAAACGCCATGAGCAGTACAAAGACAAGATTTTCCAGGAAGTCCTGGGCCTTCTGGAAGAATTCCGGGCCACAGACGCATACGAGGACTATCTGAAGCGGAAAATCCAGGAAGCCCTTGATTTCGCCGAAAAAGATCCGGTGACCTTTTATTTATCCCAGGAGGATTCCGGGATGCGGACGCGCATCGCCGAGGCAACCGGCGTGGACATTGAAGTGGCAAAGCGTTCCTTTTTGGGCGGCATCCAGGCGGAAATCCCAGATAAAAACATTCTGATTGACAGCTCTTTTCTGGAGGCGTACCGCAATGAGAAATCGAATTTTACCTTTGACGGAGGTCTGACATATGAGTAGAACCGAACGCATTTACGGCATCAACGGCCCCGTTATCTACCTGAAGGGCAAGACGGATTTTAAGATGTCGGAGATGGTATATGTGGGCGAACAAAACCTGGTGGGCGAGGTCATCGGCCTGACCAAAGGGCGGACCACCATCCAGGTCTACGAGGAAACCACCGGGTTAAAGCCCGGCGACACGGTGACTGCCAGCGGCGACGCGGTGTCCGTGCTGCTGGGGCCCGGCATCATTCATAACATTTTTGACGGCATTCAGCGTCCTTTGGAGGAAATCGCCAAAGCCTCCGGAAAATACATTTCCCGCGGGGTCAACGTAGACTCCCTGGATACAGAAAAACTCTGGGATGTGACTTTAACCGTGTCAAAAGGGGACTATCTCCACGCGGGCGCCATATTCGCCGAGACCCAGGAAACCAAGTCCATCGTGCACAAATCCATGATACCGCCGGGACTTTCCGGCACGGTCAAAGACCTGGTTCCCGACGGCGCCTACACGGTGAATGACCGGATTCTGACCCTCCAGGGCGACGACGGCAAGCTGCACGAGATCCGCCTGGCCCAGAAATGGCCCATCCGGGTTCCCCGGCCCATCGCCAGCCGTTACCCGGCCCATGTGCCGCTGGTGACCGGACAGCGTATTCTGGACACCTTATTTCCCATCGCCAAGGGCGGCACCGCGGCCATCCCCGGCGGTTTCGGGACGGGCAAGACCATGACCCAGCACCAGATCGCCAAATGGTCCGACGCCGACATCGTAATCTACATCGGCTGCGGCGAGCGCGGGAACGAAATGACGGAAGTGCTGGAGGATTTCAGCAAGCTCATCGACCCCAAATCCGGGAACCTAATGATGGAGCGCACGACGCTGATCGCCAACACATCTAACATGCCCGTGGCGGCCCGTGAGGCCTCCATCTATACAGGAATTACCCTGGCGGAATATTACCGGGATATGGGCTACGACGTGGCCATTATGGCCGACTCCACGTCCCGCTGGGCCGAAGCGCTGCGGGAGCTGTCGGGAAGGCTGGAGGAGATGCCCGCGGAGGAAGGCTTCCCCGCTTACCTGGCCTCCAAACTGTCCGCCTTTTACGAGCGGGCCGGGCAGGTGCAGAACTTAAACGGCACGGAAGGCAGCGTGTCCATCATCGGCGCGGTTTCCCCCCAGGGCGGCGACTTCTCCGAACCGGTCACCCAGAACACCAAGCGGTTCGTCCGCTGCTTCTGGGGCCTGGACAAAGCGCTGGCCTACGCCCGCCATTTCCCGGCCATCAACTGGAACAACAGCTACAGCGAATACACCGAAGACCTGGCGCCCTGGTTCCGCGAGAACGTCTCTCCCCGGTTCCTGGCGGACCGCCTGCAGATCGTGGCCCTGTTAAACCAGGAGACGTCCCTGATGGAAATCGTAAAGCTGATCGGAAGCGACGTGCTGCCGGACGATCAGAAGCTTGTGCTGGAAATCGCCCGCGTCATCCGCTTAGGCTTCCTGCAGCAGAACGCTTTCCACGCGGAGGACACCTGCGTTCCCATGGCAAAACAATTCCAGATGATGGAGATTATCCTGTATCTGAACGAAAAATCCAAGGACCTGATCGCCCAGGGAATGCCCATGTCCGTCCTGAAGGAAGACAATATTTTTGAAAAAATAATCGCAATTAAATACGACATCGCCAACAACGAACTGGAGAAATTCGACGACTACCGCCAGGCGGTGGACGAATTCTACAATAATGTTCTGGCCAAAAACGGATAAGGAGGGGACAGATTATGGCAATAGAATATTTAGGCTTAAGCGAGATCAACGGCCCTCTTGTAGTGTTGGAAGGAATCAAAAACGCGTCCTACGAGGAAATCGTGGACTTCCGCATGGACGACGACACCCGCAAAATCGGCCGGATTATTGAGATATACGAAGACAAGGCGGTGATCCAGGTCTTCGAGGGCACGGAAAATATGTCTTTGAGCAACACCCACACGCGCCTGACCGGCCATCCCATGGAAGCGGAGCTTTCCCCGGAAATCCTGGGGCGGACCTTCAACGGCATCGGGCAGCCCATCGACGGCCTGGGGGCCATCCATCCAGAGATGAAAGTAAACATAAACGGCCTCCCCTTAAACCCCGTGTCCCGGGAATATCCGCGAAATTACATCAACACAGGCATCTCCGCCATCGACGGGCTGACCACTTTAATCCGCGGACAAAAGCTGCCCATTTTCTCCGGAAACGGCCTTCCCCACGATAAGCTGGCGGCTCAGATCGTGCAGCAGGCTTCCCTGGGAAAAAACAGCCAGGAAGAGTTCGCCATCGTGTTCGCGGCCATGGGCGTAAAATACGACGTAGCGGAATTTTTTCGCCGCACCTTCGAGGAAAGCGGCGTGTCTGACCACGTGGTCATGTACCTGAATCTGGCCAACGACCCGGTGGTGGAACGCCTCATCACGCCCCGGATGGCGCTGACCGCCGCCGAATATCTGGCTTTTGAAAAAGGCATGCACATCCTGGTTATTTTAACGGACATCACGTCTTTCTGCGAGGCCATGCGAGAAGTTTCCTCTTCCAAGGGCGAGATTCCCTCCCGTAAAGGATACCCGGGCTACCTCTACAGCGAACTGGCCACCCTGTACGAGCGGGCCGGAATCGTGGCGGGCCAGGAAGGCTCGGTAACCCAGATTCCCATACTGACCATGCCCAACGACGACATCACCCATCCCATCCCGGACCTGACCGGCTACATCACGGAAGGGCAGATCGTGCTGGACCGCACCATGTTCGGCCAGGGCATTTACCCGCCCATCAACGTGCTGCCCTCCCTGTCCCGTCTGATGAAGGACGGCATCGGCGAAGGCTACACCCGCGAAGACCACCAGGATCTGGCCAACCAGCTCTTCTCCTGCTACGCAAAAGTGGGCGACGCCCGGGCGCTGGCCTCCGTCATCGGCGAAGACGAGCTTTCCCCGCTGGATAAGCAGTATCTGGTCTTCGGAAAAGCCTTTGAAGAAGAATACGTAGGCCAGGGCGAGGCGGAGAACCGTGACGTGCTCGAAACTCTGGAAAAAGGCTGGAAGCTGCTTAAGCTGCTGCCCAGAGAAGAATTAGACCGCATCGATACCAAACTGTTGGAAAAATATTACGACGCCCCTGCAAGCGAGGTGAACTAATTACATGGACCCAAATACTTTCCCCACCAAAGGAAATCTGATGCTGGCGAAAAATTCCTTGGCGCTGGCCAAACAGGGTTACGAACTGATGGATAAAAAGCGGAACATCCTGCTGCGGGAAATGACGGAGCTGATCGGCCAGGCCAAAGACATCCAGTCCAGGATCGACTCCACCTTCCGCCAGGCCTACGCAGCTCTGCAAAAAGCCAATATGGAAATGGGCATCGCGCTGGTGGAACAGATTTCCTACACAGTTCCCGTGGAAAATTCCATACGGATCAAAGCGCGCAGCGTGATGGGCACGGAGATTCCCCTGGTGGAATACGACGAATCTCCACCCGTCCCCACCGCCGCCTTTTACAGCACCCGCTCCTCTCTGGACGAAGCCAAGGCTGCCTTTGAGAAAGTAAAAGAGCTGTCCATCAAGCTTTCCATGATCGAGAACGCCGCCATACGCCTGGCCGCCAACATCAAGAAAACCCAGAAAAGGGCCAACGCCCTGCAAAATATCACCATACCCAAATACGAGGCCCTGGCCAAAGACATAGGCAACGCCCTGGAGGAAAAAGAAAGAGAAGAATTTACCCGGCTGAAAGTCATTAAGAGACAGAAAACCGCCCGGTGAAAAGGGCGGTTTTTTTGAACCTTTTAAATACTATAATCATGGCAATGTCCAAAATCTATTCCTAAATATTTAGTAAATAAAGGATTTTTGTTGTATAATATATATAATCTTATTTTTTACAATATAAAGGGACTGACGCGCAACTAAAAGATCAATAAGAAAGGACCGAAAAAGAATGAAAAAACGTATACTGGCAATCCTGCTGGCCGCGACCATGCTTCTGTCCGAAAACAGCGTCGTATTCGCTGCGGAAGAAATATTTAACGCGCCTGCGCAGGAAAATGTCCTGGATGAAATGGAACTGGAAAATCCGAAGGCGGCGTCTGCGGACACTGTGGAAGCGGACGAACTTCCGGAAGCGAATTCTACAGAGGAAGACTTTGCAGAGCCGCAGCCCTCCGACGGAGAAATCTCCTGGAACGATCCGGATTCCTTGGCAAATGATTCAGAAGAACCTGTCATTTCCACAAACGACATGAGTGAAATGACTAATCCGGTGACAGAATCCGCGAACGCCACAGAAACTACGGAACCACAAGCCTCTGCAGATTCTGAGGACATAACTGCCCATTTTAAAGACCCGAATTTCCAGGCAGCGCTAAGAGAATATCTGGAAGAATATGAGGGATTAGAAGAAAATGCCCCCATCACAAAAACAGTCTGCAAAGAGATCGCAAATTTAAATGTAAGCAATAAAGGCATCAAAAATCTTACAGGCGTTGAATATCTCACAAACCTGTTCTATTTGAACTGCAGTAACAATCAACTGACCAGCCTGGATTTAAGCAAATGCACGAGACTGGAGACTTTAAGCTGTGAAAACAACCAGCTCTCCAGCCTCAATGTGAGCAACTGTCCGGATTTGTCATATTTTTACTGCCAAAATAATCAACTGCCCAATCTGGATTTAAGCAAATGCACAAAACTCGAACAGATAAACTGCGACAACAACAAACTGTCCAATCTGGATATGGGCAAATGCTCAAAACTGCACACCTTAGACTGCGGAAACAATCAACTGTCCAGTTTGGATATGAGTAAGTGCGCAGATTTGGAGTCATTGGGCTGTTATAACAACCAGTTGACCCGTCTGGATATAAGCGAATGCATTAAACTGGAGCGCTTAGCCTGCAGCCGTAACAAATTTACCACACTGGAATTAAATGACCTTCCTGCGCTGGATTCTCTATACTGCTCAGACAACAGCCTCACCAGCATACAGCTAGATTGCCCGGCCCTAACAATGTTGGACTGCTCAAACAACAAGCTCGAAAAACTGCCCTTAGACAAATGCCCGGCGTTGCAGGACTTGTCCTGCTTTGGCAATGAACTGACCAGCTTAGATGTAGACGACTGTCCGGAACTGAAATCTTTAATGTGCCACGCGAACAAGATTACCAGCCTGGACATAACCAATTGCCCGGCGCTGGATTCCCTGAACTGCGCTTTCAATCAACTCACCAAACTAAACATGGAATGCGCCAGCCTGACAATGCTGGAATGTACAGACAACAAACTTACCAGCCTGAATATAAGCGACTGCGCAAAGCTGCAAACACTGTCCTGCGGCCGCAACCAACTCTCCAGCCTGGACGTAGGAAAATGCCCCGATCTGGATCAGATTTTCTGCCGTGACAACAAACTGACAAAACTGGATGTTTCAAAGTGCCCCAACCTGATATACATAGACTGCCGCGAAAACTATATGAAAAGCAAGGCCGACATCATAGGGAGAAACAGCCAGCTCACAGAAAACTTCTTTTTGTTCGACCCGCAAAAAGGCGCGGCAGCGCAGACATTCACCGTCACCTTTGACAAGAACGCCTCCAAAGCCAGCCTCGCCGCAAACAAGCGCACTAAGAAAGTGACACAGGAAAAAACCTACGGCGCCCTTCCCACGCCCACCTGGAGCGGTTATTATTTCCTGGGATGGTACACAGCCAAGTCCGGCGGGAGCAAGGTCACCAGCGGCACAAAAGTATCGCTGAAAAAGAACCAGACCCTCTACGCCCACTGGGTAAAAGCGGATCTTACCGCGGCAAAAATAAACGTAAAAAACTGCGCCTGGAATGGTAAATCGCAAAAGCCCTCCGTGACAGTGACATGGCGGGGCATAACCCTGAAATATAACAAAGACTACACCCTGACCTACTCCAACAATAAAAACCCAGGCAAAGGAAAAGTCACTGTCAAAGGCAAAGGCGTTTTTTCCAGATCCAAAACCAAAACTGCGTATTTTACAATTTCCAAGGCGTCGCAGACCATCACTGCCAAAAACGCCACCTACAAAGCGTCGTACAAAGGCAAAACCATAGCCTTAAAAACATCCGTCAAAGGCGGCGCAAAGCTGACCTACGCCAGCAACAAGAATAATCAGATCCGGGTTTTGAATAAAAACTCCAGCAAGCTGAAACTTATAAGCCCCGGCGCGGCCACCATCACCATCAAAGCCGCCGAAACAAAATATTACAAAGCGGCGACCAAAAAAGTAACCGTGGCGCTGCAGGGAACGCAGAGCATTTCGCTGACCTCCAAACTGCTGAGCTACAACAAGACAACCAAAACCTACACGCTGACCAGGGAAATCTCCGACCAGTCCATCGGCGTGTCCGTCAAAGGCGGCGCGAAATACGCCTGCTCAGTCGCCAATTCCGCGCAGACATCCGCCTGGTTCGGCAGCGGCGACCGGCTGACGGCGCGGGGACGGGGGAACATTACGGTAACGATTCAAACGGAAAAAACAAAGGACGGCGTATATCCCGCTCTGAGAAGATCCTTTACAATTTATGTAAATGGCTTCCAGTTGACAAACGAATGGTCTTACCAGCAATCCAACAACGGAACTCTCACATTGATGAAATATTTAGGCGCCGCATCCGAAGTGACCATTCCAAACACGCTGATCCTCGATATGCAGACACTTGCGGTAACCGCGCTTGGGGATGGGATTTTTGAAAATGAGCCGGTGAAAAAAGTGACCATCCAGGAAGGCTCCGTCGTCACCATCGGAAAAGCCGCATTCAAAAACTGCGCTTCCTTATCGGAGATACGGCTGAACAGCAAAACAACCTCCATCGGCGAGGAGGCTTTCTGCGGCTGCAGTTCCCTGAAGAACATTTCGCTGCCTGAAGGGCTGAAAACTCTTCCCGCCGGCTGCCTGAAGGGATGCTCGGCGCTGGAAGGAGACATTTACCTTCCAAAAAGCCTCACCACCCTTGGCGCCAGCGTATTTGAAGACTGCGGCCAAATCCGAAATTTCATTATCCACAGCTTTCTTTCCAGTGTGGGTGACAACGCGTTTAAAAACTGCGGCAATGTCCGGAGAGTTTATTTTGCCGGACCACAGGCACGCTGGAATGGCGTTCGCATCGGCATAGGAAACGAAGCGCTCAGTAAAATATGCTGCAACGCGGGCGGAGCAAGCGGCGCCTACAGCGCCAGCAATATTTCCACAGAAAACCTATTTTACACATATCCAAACTATTTGACCAATGAAGGATACGATAAAATCACAGGTAATCTGGAAGGGGAAATGCTGGATGTCATGGCCCGCCACACAGCTTCTGAGGAAAGCGCGGCAGCGTTGAAATCCGCAATGCTCAATGGACCTGGATATTATTTGACGGCGATGATGCAGTACCTAACTGGAACCGAATATATATCTGAACGGAAGACTAACCGCGCACTCGCGCTGGAACTTCTGATCGAGGAGGCCGAACTCTCACCTGCAGAAGACACCGCTCTCCAGGAAATCTACGCAGTTTTAGAGCCATATAAAAAATTTGGCGACCAAATATTCAAAAATGGGGACACCCGTTATCAGCTTGCCATGAAACTGGATGGCCTATTCGCCGGACGGCAGGCAAGTGAGATCAACAATATGCTAAAATTCGTCGGAGAACAAAAAAAATGGGAAAACATCTCAACTGTATTTAATGGGCTGGATAACGTCAACAAAGCGACGGATTTCCTGATGACCTTTATCACGCTGATCAAAATCGGCAACGATTCTCTCGACCGCCTGCGCTTGCGGCTGCCAAAAGACAGCGGATTATATGACGGAGTCGAACAGCTTCGAGTTTATCTGAATCAGCCGCTAACAACACTGATCGTGGACTTTATCGCAAATAAGACTCTAGATAAATGCGTAGAAAGTTTTCAACAAAAAATAATCGTAGACAGTCTGGATGCAGTCTGGAAACATAAAGGATACACTGGCTCTTCCTATGTCTATGCGGCCACTATGATTTACAAATTAATCGGAACCATGATGGACTGCCCCACAATCGACAACTACAACAACGCATGGCTGTCCATCGGAAACGCAAGGGTTCTCCGCAATCAGATACAGGCCGTCCGGCAGGAACTGGTGACAGCCGCGCAAAATGGCCTCTGCGACGAAAACCTGAAAAAAGATTACGACCTTCTCATGCGCATGTACCTGTTCTGTCTGAAAAAAACAGGCGGATATGTGGCCTCCACCATGAGTGATCCAGCAACGTTAAACGCCCGAATGGCCCGTTATCAGGACACGCTGGAATACGGCAGCTATCTGGCGGCCTGCAAATCACAAATATAAGAATCATCGTTGAATAGCCGTTAATAAGAAAAGGAAAAATGATTAAAAAGACATGGAAAAAGAGTTTATTCATTGCCGTGGCCAGCATAACGCTGGCCGGGGCCACAGGCGTCATGCCAGCTTTGCCATGGGGCCAAACGAAGATTCCGTAATCACGGGAAATGAACTTACCAGGCCCGCCGCCAAAGAAACCGCCCAGACAGCGCGGGCGGCTGCAGATTTGGCGGATGTGACCGCCGCCTTCAAAGACCTTAAGTTCCAAACGGCGGCAAGGAACGCTCTGGGATTGAGTTCAAACGCTCCCATCACCAAAACCGCTCGGCGACCG
>CAOJVE010000067.1 GCA_948444865.1 uncultured Lachnospiraceae bacterium | reverse complement strand
AAATATGTCTCAAAAGAAGAATTATTCAGGAATTCAGATGTGATTAGCCTCCACTGCCCTCTGACAGAGGAAACCTACCATTTGATTAATAAAGAAAGCATAAGCCTGATGAAGAAAAATATTTATCTGGTCAATACGTCCCGCGGAAGGCTGATTGACACTTCCTACCTGATTGAAGGGCTGATTCAGGGAACTTTTGCAGGGGTGGGGCTGGACGTCTATGAAGAGGAAGAAGGCGTTTTCTATGAGGACCGCTCCAACGATATTATGATGGACGAGGAATTGGCCAGGCTCACGTCCTTTCCTAACGTCCTGATCAGTTCTCATATGGGCTTTTTTACAAGGGAGGCCACGAAGGCTATCGCGCAGGTCACTTTAGAGAACGCCTATGCGCTGGAGCATGGAAAAGAATTAAAGAATTCCGTACTTTCTTAAAAAACAATTAAAAACCCCATTTTTACAGATGATTGTGTTATAATATCCCAGTATGAATATCCAGTTACAAAAAAAGGATGTGAAGAAAACATGGAATCATTGCCATTGAGGCATTTTAAAGAAATCAACAACTGGGATACGGTTATCTTTATTTATAACGCGGCTTTGAAAGAAATAGGGACTAAGATCGATATTCTCAACGATGAGTTTCAGCACAGACATAAATACAATCCAATAGAGCATGTGAAGTCCAGGCTGAAACAGCCGGAGAGCATTGTCAAAAAGTTAAAAAAACATGGATACGAAAGCACCATTGAGAATATGGTGAAGTATATCAACGATATAGCGGGAATCCGCATTACGTGTTCGTTTACTTCCGATATTTACAGGATTGCTGAGATGATTGCCAACCAGGACGACTTGACGGTTCTCTCCATTAAAGATTACATCAAGTATCCGAAGGAAAGCGGATACCAGAGTTATCATATGATTGTAACGGTTCCCATATTCCTTTCCGACAGCGTTATTGATACAAAGGTGGAGATACAGATTCGGACAATCGCGCAGGATTTCTGGGCAACTTTGGAACACAAGATTTATTATAAATTTGAAGGAAATGCGCCTGCGTATATCAGCAGAGAGCTCAGGGAGTGCGCGAGGATGGTCAGCCATCTGGACGAACGGATGCTGCGCCTGAATGAAGCGATCTCGGAATCAAAGGAGAGAGGAGATGCTTCTTAAAATGAGGAGCGCCCAGGCAAAAATGAATGCCTGGGCAGATTATTATTATGAAAAAATTATATATGCAATGAAAACATTACCTTTTCTTTGTGCATTTCTTCCAACACATCCTTATCATACCAACATTTTATGAACAAATAATGAATAAAATGTAAATATTCTTTTTGTAGGCAAGTAATTTGGCAAAATCACAAGTATACGGTACACCAAAACGTATTCTGTGGTATAATAAGGGAAAAATGTAACTGGACCTAGTTACAAATAAAAATTAAAAGGAGATTAAAGGTATGTCTGAGACAATGAAGGATTATGAAAATGAACTGGAGGTTTCCTATCAGGAAATGGAAGAGAAACAAAACATGTTTGAGGCCATGAGCGAGGAAGAGCAGGCAGTCTGGGAAGAACTCAAGCAGATGAAGGACGACAAAACGGAAGTGGAAGTAAAGATCAAGGAAATCGTAAAAGGCGGAGCCGTCGCTTACCTCAACGAAGTGCGCGGATTTATCCCTGCGTCCAAATTATCTTTGAATTATGTGGAAGACTTAAATGAGTTCCAGGGAAAACATATCAAGGTAAGAGTGCTCGAGATTGAAGTGGAAAATAAAAGACTGATTCTTTCCGCCAGAGAGATTTTGAAAGAAGCCGAAGCGGCCAAAAAGCAGGAAGAGCTTAGAAAGATGGAAGTTGGCATGGTTGTAAATGGCGTGGTGGAAACGATTCAGCCTTACGGAGCTTTTGTGAAGCTGGAAAATGGTCTGTCCGGGTTGATCCATATTTCTCAGATCAGCAACCGTCGGTTAAAGACCGTGCAGGAAGCGCTGAACTTAGGCGATGAAGTAACGGCGAAAATCACGAAAATCCAGGATGGCAAACTGAGCCTTAGCATCAAAGCCTTGAACGACAACTCAGAACCGCAGGAAGAGAATATTGATTATGAAATTCCAAAGAGCCAGCAGCTGACCACTTCGATGGGATCTTTGCTTGCGGGCATTAAGCTGGATGATTAATTGCGAAATTGGAGACTGTCCGGTAAATGTCGCATAACGCCCGGAGGGTATAATTAATGGGAAATCAAAGGAAAGTTTTTGTGGTAGGCCATAAGAATCCCGACACAGATTCGATTTGCTCCGCCATCGCTTACGCGGATATAAAGAACAGAAGCCATGAAAAGAAGTATGTGGCCAAAAGAGCCGGGCAGATCAACGAAGAGACAGAATACGTGCTGAATCGGTTTAAAGTGAATCCGCCGGGGTATATTTCAGATGTGGGCACGCAGGTGAAGGACATGGATATCCGAAAATGCCCGGACGCCCGCAGTTATCTCTCCGTTAAGAACGCGTGGACGCTGATGAAGGAAAACAGCGTTGTAACGCTGCCTGTGAGAGATGAGGAGGGCTGCTTGGAGGGAATCGTTACGGTGGGAGACATTGCCAGGATATTTATGGAAATGTCAGACAGCCGGATTTTGTCCAGAGCGCGCACCCAGTACCGCAGAATAGCGGAAACGATTGAGGGTGAGATTGCAGTCGGCAATGAACATGCGTATTTTGTCAAAGGAAAAGTAAACATCGGCGCGGCGCACCCCGAAATTATGAAGCAGCACGTGGAAAAAGACGATCTTGTGATCATGGCTGACCGGGAAGAGGACCAAAAAAGCGCCATAGAGATGGGAGCGAGCTGCATCATCATATGCCTTGGATCAAAAGTAAGCGGAGAGGTTAAGCATCTGGCAAAGAAGCATCAGTGCGTCGTCATTTCCAGTCCGCTGGACACTTACACAGTGGCTGCATTGATTAACCAGAGTATTCCCATTCGGCATATCATGAAGAAGGATAATCTGATTACGTTCAGCACGGAAGACTATACAGATAACATCAAAGAAATCATGGTGAAAAACCGTCATCGCGCGTTTCCGGTTATCAGCAAAAAAGGAAAGTGCATTGGAACCATTTCCCGGAGAAATTTTATGGGGATGCATAAGAAGCAGATTATTCTTGTGGACCACAATGAGAAGGACCAGGCAGTGGACAACATAGAGAACGCGGAAATCCTGGAAATCATTGACCACCACCGCCTTGGAAGTCTGGAGACGATACAGCCGGTGCTTTTCAGAAATCAGCCAGTAGGATGCACAGCCACCATACTGTATCAGATTTACGAGGAAAATAAGCTGGAGATCTCTCCAGGTATTGCGGGGCTTTTGTGCGCGGCGATTATCTCAGATACGCTGATGTTCCGTTCGCCCACCTGCACGACGGCGGATAAAATGGCGGCGGGCGCGTTGGCTCTCATTGCGGATATCAATATCGAAGAATTCGCCACAGAGATGTTCCGGGCGGGGAGCAATCTAAAGGATAAATCTTCTGAAGAGATTTTTTATCAGGATTATAAAAAATTTATGGCGGAGGAATCCAGTTTTGGCGTGGGGCAGATCAGCTCCATGAATCCAGAAGAACTTTCTGCGCTGAAAGAAAAACTGCTCCCGTTTATGGAGAGCGAGTGCGGCAGACATGGGATTTCCCAGGTGTTTTTTATGCTGACGAGTATCATGGAGGAATCCACGGAGCTTTTGCATTATGGTGAAAATAGCGGACAAATAATTGAAAAAGCTTTTCATATTCAGCGGGAAGCGGATACATACATATTGCGGGGAGTCGTATCCAGAAAAAAACAGTTGATTCCGGCCTTGATGGAAGCGTTTCAGGATATGTAACTTTTCATTTGCAGTCTGGCGTAAAACATGAAATGGGCGGAGGCAATGCGGCATAGGCCAATAAGTTCAAAATTTTTATTTACAAAGTTTCGTAATTGGTATAAAATATAATTGTGTTGTCTTAAAGCAGCATGACAGGAGAGATATACCGGAGTATAAAATAAGACAGAGGTGTAGTATGGAACGATATGTGATCAAAGGCGGCAATCCCCTGGCTGGCGAAGTGGAAATTGCGGGAGCTAAGAATGCGGCATTGGCGATTTTGGCAGCGGCAATTATGACAGACGAGACAGTATTGATTGAAAATATGCCGGATGTAAGAGATACGAATGTATTGCTGGAGGCAATTCAAGAGATTGGGGCAATCGTAGAAAGGGTTGATAAATCCAGGGTAAAGATCAACGGTTCCACAATTACGAATGTAAGTGTAGACTATGAATTTATAAAGAAGATACGCGCTTCCTATTATTTACTGGGAGCTTTATTAGGAAAATATAAGCATGCAGAAGTGCCGTTACCGGGAGGATGCAACATCGGGAGCAGACCGATTGATCAGCATTTGAAGGGCTTTCGGGCGCTGGGGGCTTCTGTTGAGATTCGGCATGGAGCGATTGTCACGCAGGCGGAGAAGTTGAGGGGAAGCCATATTTTCTTGGATATGGTATCCGTGGGCGCTACCATAAATATTATGATGGCGGCGTCCCTGGCCAGCGGCCGCACGATTATAGAGAACGCTGCCCGGGAGCCGCACGTGGTGGACGTGGCGAACTTTTTGAACAGTATGGGCGCCAATATAAAAGGCGCTGGAACGGACGTAATCCGTATAAAGGGCGTAGAGAAGCTGCACAAGGCGGAGTATTCCATTATTCCAGATCAGATTGAAGCAGGCACTTTTATGTTTGCGGCGGCGGCCACCAGAGGAGATGTGTTGGTGAAGAATGTGATACCCAAGCATCTGGAAGCGACCACTGCGAAGTTGGAAGAGATCGGCTGTGAAGTAAAGGAATTTGACGACAGTGTGCGCGTAATCGCCGCCGGGAATCTTAGAAGGACCCATGTAAAGACTTTGCCTTACCCTGGCTACCCCACAGACATGCAGCCGCAGATTGCGGCCACTCTGGCAACGGCTACTGGAACAAGCATTGTTACGGAAAGTATATTTGAAAACCGTTTCAAATATGCGGATGAATTGTCCAGAATGGGAGCTAACATCAAAGTGGAGGGGAATACAGCGATTATAGACGGCGTGGGCAGATTGACGGGCGCACGAGTCAGTGCTTCCGATCTGAGGGCCGGCGCAGCTTTGGTAATTGCCGGACTGGCAGCGGAAGGGATTACGATTGTTGATGATATTGTCTATATACAGAGAGGGTATGAGGACTTTGAGGTCAAACTCAGAGGACTTGGCGCTGAAATAGAGAAAGTATCCAGTGAGAAAGAAATTCAAAAATTCAGGCTGCGGGTTAGTTAAAATTACTTTTAAGATCTATAAGAGGTCCGCCTGAGGCGGATCTTTTTTGTCCATTGGAAATACAGGAAAAGGAGAATGTTTTAAGATGGAAAAACTGTTATTTACATCAGAATCCGTGACAGAAGGACATCCAGATAAAATGTGCGACCAGATTTCAGACGCGATTCTGGACGCTTTGATGGAGAAGGACCCTATGAGCCGTGTGGCGTGTGAAACCTGTACGACCACAGGTCTGGTTATGGTTATGGGAGAGATTACGACCAAGGCTTACGTGGATATTCAGAAAATTGTCCGGGATACCGTGCGTGAGATTGGCTATACAAGAGGAAAATATGGATTTGACGCGGATACATGCGGCGTGATCACAGCGTTAGACGAGCAGTCCGCGGATATAGCCATGGGCGTAGATAAGGCTTTGGAAGCCAAGGAAAATGCCATGTCGGATTCAGACATTGAAGCCATTGGCGCCGGAGATCAGGGCATGATGTTCGGGTATGCCACTAATGAGACAGAAGAATATATGCCTTTTGCCATAGCGCTGGCGCATAAACTTGCTTTGCAGTTGACGAAAGTTCGCAAGGACGGAACGCTCCCCTATTTAAGACCAGACGGAAAGACGCAGGTGACTGTGGAATATTCTCCAGAAGGCAAACCAATTCGTCTGGATGCTGTAGTGTGCTCTACGCAGCATGACCCGGACGTTTCACAGGAGCAGATTCATACAGATATAAAGAAATATGTTTTTGATCCAATCATTCCCGAAGATATGAGGGATGAAGAGACAAAATATTTTATCAACCCCACCGGGCGCTTCGTGATCGGCGGACCCCATGGAGACAGCGGCCTTACCGGACGTAAGATCATTGTGGACACTTACGGCGGATACGCCCGTCACGGCGGTGGCGCTTTTTCAGGAAAGGACTGCACGAAGGTAGACCGCTCCGCGGCTTACGCGGCTCGTTACGCGGCCAAAAATCTGGTTGCGGCCGGATTGGCGGACAGATGCGAGATTCAGCTTTCCTACGCCATCGGCGTGGCTTCCCCCACATCCGTGCGCGTGGACACTTTCGGAACAGGAAAGCTGGATGATGTGAAATTAGTGGAGATCATCCGTGAGAACTTCGATTTAAGGCCGGCCGGGATTATTAAAATGCTGGATCTGAGAAGGCCTATTTATAAACAGGTGGCGGCTTACGGTCATTTTGGAAGAAACGATCTGGATCTGCCTTGGGAGAAGCTGGATAAGGCGGAAACTCTGAAAAAGTATTTGCCAGCTTAAGATATGAAAGGAACTGCCATGTTACCCATTGTTTTGGCTTCAGCGTCCCCCCGGAGAAAAGAGTTGCTGGAGCAGATTGGACTGGATCCGATTATAATTCCCGCCGATGTGGATGAACGCATCCGGTGGGAAGATCCGGTTCAGGCTGTGCAGGAACTGGCTTGTCGTAAGGCGAGGTTCGTCGCGGATGGATTTTTGCAGGACGGGTGGATACTGGGAGCGGACACCATTGTAGTACATAATGGAAAAGTGATGGGGAAGCCGGCCAGCAGGCAGGAAGCGCTTCGTATGCTGTCTGCGCTGCAGGGGGAGTCCCATAGCGTGTACACAGGCGTATGCGCCGTCAGAAAAGAAGGAAAAAACAGGCAGGAAGCTGTTTTTGCAGAGGAGACAAAAGTGTTTGTCCATCCGATGGAAATGTGGGAAATAGAAGAATATGCAGACACATTGGAGCCTATGGATAAGGCGGGCGCCTATGGGATTCAGGGCGCATTTGCAAAATATATCCGCTGTATCCAGGGAGATTACAACAATGTGGTAGGGCTTCCTGTTTCCAGGATTTATCAGGAGATTCTAAGAGCAGAGCAAAAACAGTGATTCATAAAAAGTGTAAGCGGTGGAGGACGGATCATGTTTGGGAAAGAAAAACCTTCAGATACAGAAGAAAAAAAAGCCAAAAAATCAAGGGCTAAAAAGGAAAAGAAGCCGAAAGAGCCGAGAAAGCCAAAAGAGAAAAAAGAAAAAAAGCCGAAAAAAGAGAGAAAACCTAAACCGCCTAAGAAGAAACCGCCAAAGCCGCCGAAAAGGCCGAAACCGAAAAAAAAGAAGAAACCAATGAATCCGTTGATAATTGTGATCCTTCTTCTGGTAGTGGTGATTGTTGCTGCCGGAGGCGCATTGGCATTTCTGATGAAGCAAAAGGAAAAAGAAGAAGATGATATGTACGGTCCCATGTTTTATTTTGCGGAGGAAGATGGGATCGAGTCCATTCGTTCTAAGATCGGCAACCGGGAAATAAAAGGAGGATACAAACCTCCGGTAGACCTGACGGAGAAAAAAGAGGAAAGCTCTTCGGACAATGAAGATTCCCAGGAGGAAGAAGCGGATGAAGAGGAAACCGATCCAGAGCTTGCAAAAGTGGATGTAAAGCTCCTGACGGATCAGGTTTTGTCCTATATTACGCCCGGGGATGGCGTAGAAGAAGCTGAGAAATATATGACTTATCTGGTGCAGGAGAAGGGATTTAAGCTGATGACTTATCCAGAAGGCTCTGAGGGAGAAATCCCCAAAGAGGCGCCTGCGCCCACGCAGGCGGCGGAAGAGGAAGAAGACAAGGACGAGAAGGATAAGGAAGATTCAAAAGACGCCAAGGATTCTAAGAAGACGGATGAGTCCGAAGAGGACAGTGAGGAATTTGTGCCTGCAGAAGAGGGATATTATATTGCCGCAATCGATAATAAAAGCACGGTGGAAGAGGGCACGGCTCCCGAAATTAAGCGCGTGCGCATGGAATATAATTACGACAGCTATACGTTAAGGCTTTCCACTGCCAATGGCGTGGTAAGCGATCTGATTCCACCGGAGCCAAAAGAAGAAAAGGAATCCGCGCCGAAGAACATCACTTTGTTAAATGCTGTTGAGACTCTGGAGAAAATGACTGCGCAGCAGCTGCAGCTTCCCAAGGAAGTGACGGCGTACGAGATGACGCCTATCCAGGGCCGCGTGGTGCTGGAGGGCATAGATTTCTTCAACGTGAGAGCTTATGAAAAAGGGCCGGAAGACACGCTTGTTTTTGGCGGAGCTTACTATGTTTCCGAAGATGGAGGAAGCGTTTACAGACATGACGAAATGACTGGCGAAACGACTTTGATTTCAGGAGAGGATATTTTGGCTCAGGCGCGGCAACAGCAGAATATAAGCAATAGTGCGAATACTGCAGAACAAAGTGGAAAGCCATAAGAAAAAGTGGCGCTTTTACAGAATTTGTAAAGGCGCTGCCTTTTTTATTTGGAAAATAGTCATATTTGTGTTATAATATACAAGTAACATTGTGTCTAAATTTAGAAATAAATGGTAACACTTTAGATAACAACAGGAGGATGAGGATGAGCACAGAGTATGGAGCAGATCAAATCCAGATATTAGAAGGTTTGGAAGCGGTCAGGAAAAGACCAGGTATGTATATTGGCAGCACTTCCAGCCGCGGACTGCATCATCTGGTTTATGAAATTGTGGATAATTCCGTGGATGAGGCATTGGCTGGATACTGCGACACCATAAAAGTTACGATCAATCCGGGCAATTCAGTTACGGTAGTGGACAATGGTCGTGGCATTCCTGTGGGCATTAATCATAAAGCAGGCATACCGGCAGTGGAAGTGGTTTTTACTATATTGCATGCGGGCGGTAAATTTGGCGGAGGCGGGTATAAAGTGTCAGGCGGACTGCATGGCGTTGGCGCTTCTGTAGTAAATGCTTTGTCCGAATGGCTGGAAGTTACCATTTATCATGAGGGCAAGATCTATAAACAGAGATACGAGAGGGGCCAGGTAATCTATAAGTTAAAAGTGATCGGAGAGTGCGATCCCGATCTGACTGGCACGCAAGTTGTTTTCCAGCCGGATGACCAGGTTTTTGAAGAGACTGTCCTGGACTATGACGTTCTGCGGCAGAGGTTCAGGGAAATGGCTTTTCTCACGAAGGGACTGCGTATATGCCTTCGGGACGAAAGGCAGGAGAAAGTGAGAGAAGATGAGTTTCTGTATGAGGGAGGCATCAAAGAATTTGTTGCATATTTGAACAAAAGCAAAGAAGATCTTTACCCAGAGGTGATTTACTGCGAAGGGGATAAAGACGGCATACGGGTGGAAGTGGCCATGCAGCACAACGATTCCTATATAGAAAACACTTATGGTTTTGTCAACAACATCACCACGCCGGAGGGCGGCACCCACATCGTGGGATTCAGGAATGCCCTGACGAAGACGCTCAATGATTATGCCCGTAAGAATAAACTGCTGAAAGAAAGCGAGGCCAATTTGACCGGAGATGACATCCGCGAAGGGCTGACGGCGATTATCAGCGTGAAAATAGAAAACCCCCAGTTTGAGGGTCAGACTAAACAGAAACTGGGAAACAGCGAGGCCAGAGGGGCGGTGGACAGCATCGTGAGCCGTCAGCTTGGTCTGTTTCTGGAACAAAATCCGTCTGTGGCCAGGGAAATTATTCAGAAATCCGTGCTGGCGCAGAGGGCCAGGGACGCGGCCAGGAAGGCCAGAGATCTGACCAGAAGAAAGTCAGCGCTGGATGGATTGTCCTTGCCAGGCAAGCTGGCGGATTGTTCTGACAAAAACCCGGAAAACTGCGAGATATATATTGTGGAGGGAGATTCTGCAGGCGGCTCCGCTAAGACGGCTAGGAGCAGGGCTACCCAAGCGATTCTTCCGCTGCGGGGAAAGATTCTCAATGTCGAAAAAGCTCGGCTGGACAAGATTTACGCCAATAAAGAAATCAAAGCGATGATTACGGCTTTTGGCACGGGCATCCACGATGATTTTGACATTTCAAAGTTAAGATATCATAAAATCATTATCATGACCGATGCGGACGTGGACGGCGCGCATATCGCTACGCTGCTTTTGACCTTTTTATATAGATTTATGCCAGAATTAATTAAGCAGGGCTATGTGTATCTGGCGCAGCCGCCTCTCTATAAAATAGAGAAAAATCAAAAGGTTTGGTATGCGTACAGCGACGATGAGCTAAAAGGCATTATAGAAGAAATAGGCCGTGACAATAACAATAAAATTCAGAGATATAAAGGTCTGGGCGAGATGGATGCGGACCAGCTCTGGGAAACCACTATGGACCCGGAACAGCGGGTGCTTTTGCGGGTTACGATGGACGAGGAAGCGTCCACGGAGATTGACCTGACCTTTACGACTTTGATGGGAGACAAGGTTGAACCCAGAAGGGAATTTATTGAAGCGAATGCGAGATTTGTGAAGAATCTGGACATTTGACGGAGGAATACATGGAAGAGAATATTTTTGACAAAATCCATGACGTGGACTTGAAGAAAACCATGGAAACTTCCTACATTGACTATGCCATGAGTGTAATTGCAGCTCGCGCATTGCCGGATGTAAGGGATGGGTTGAAGCCCGTGCAGCGAAGAGTGTTGTATTCCATGATTGAGTTGAATAATGGACCAGATAAGCCACATAGGAAATGCGCCCGTATCGTGGGTGATACCATGGGTAAATATCACCCCCACGGGGACAGCTCAATCTATGGGGCTTTGGTGAATATGGCGCAGGAATGGTCCACCCGATATCCTCTTGTGGACGGCCATGGGAATTTTGGTTCCGTGGACGGGGACGGCGCTGCGGCCATGCGGTATACAGAGGCCCGCCTCAGCAAGATTTCCATGAAAATGCTGGCGGACATCAACAAGAACACGGTGGATTTTGTGCCAAACTTTGACGAAACGGAGAGAGAGCCGTCGGTTCTCCCATCCAGATACCCGAATCTGCTGGTGAACGGCACATCCGGGATTGCGGTGGGCATGGCCACCAACATTCCGCCCCACAATCTAAGAGAAGTGATCCACGCGGTTGTGGCGATTATCGATAACATCGTGGAGCGGCAGAAAGACACGGATTTGGAGGAAATCCTGGAGTCAGTCAAAGGCCCTGATTTCCCCACGGGCGCTATGATTCTGGGCACGCGGGGAATCGAGGAAGCGTATCGCACGGGCCGGGGAAAAATCCGCGTGCGCGCAGTCACAAACATCGAGACCATGCCGAACGGAAAGAGCCGGATTATCGTCACGGAGCTTCCTTATATGGTAAACAAAGCGCGGCTGATCGAGAAAATCGCGGATTTGGTGCGCGATAAAAAAATTGACGGCATCACAGAGCTGAGCGACCAGTCCAGCCGAGAAGGCATGCGCATTTGCATAGAGCTGCGCAAAGATGTAAATGCCAATGTTGTATTAAACCAACTATACAAACATACGCAGCTTCAGGATACATTTGGCGTAATCATGCTGGCTTTAGTCAATAACGAGCCAAAAGTCATGAATATTCTGGATATGCTGAAGGCGTACCTGGCCCACCAGGAAGACGTGGTTGCCAGAAGAACAAAATATGAGTTGAACAAAGCCCAGGAAAGGGCGCACATATTGGAGGGCCTGCTAAAAGCGCTGGACCACATAGACGAAGTGATTCGGATCATACGCAGTTCCAGGACGACGGCCGACGCCAAGGCCGGGTTGATTGAGAGATATACGCTGACCGACGCGCAGGCGCAGGCGATTGTGGATATGCGTCTGCGGGCGCTGACCGGTCTGGAGAGGGAGAAGCTGGAGGCGGAATACCAGGAATTGATGGAAAAGATCCGTGAATACCAGGCCATCCTCGCGGACAGAAATCTCTTGCTGGGCGTTATAAAGGAAGAAATACTGGAAATCAGCGATAAGTTCGGGGACGACAGAAGGACGTCCATTGGATTTGATGAAAACGATCTTTCTATCGAAGATCTGATTCCTCTGGAAGACACGGTGATCGCCATGACCAACATGGGCTACATCAAGCGGATGACAGTGGGCAATTTCCACAGCCAGAACCGGGGCGGCAAAGGAATCAAAGGAATGCAGACCTTGGAAGACGATTTCATTAAAGATCTGATTATGACCACGACCCACCATTACCTGATGTTTTTCACCAACACGGGAAAAGTGTACCGCTTAAAGGGCTACGAAATTCCCGAGGCCGGAAGGAACGCCCGCGGAACAGCCATCATCAATCTGCTACAGCTGCTTCCCGGTGAAAAAATCACCGCGGTAATTCCCATGGAGCAAAATGAAAACAGCAAGTACCTGATGATGGCCACGAAAAAAGGCCTGGTGAAAAAAACGCCCATTCGGGAATACGAGAACGTGAGAAAAGTGGGATTGGCGGCCATTTCCCTGCGGGACGAGGATGAATTAATTGAAGTAAAATGCACCGACGGAAATAAAGACATCATTCTGATTACAAAATTTGGCCAGTGCATCCGCTTCAAGGAAACAGACGTGCGCAGCACCGGCCGGATTTCCATCGGGGTTCGGGGAATGAATCTGGCGACCGACGACACAGTGCAGGCCATGCAGCTGGATTCCCAGGGAGACTGTCTGCTGATTGTTTCGGAAAAAGGCATGGGAAAAAGAACCCCGCTGGATGAATTTGCCTGCCAAAACCGGGGCGGAAAAGGCGTAAAATGCTATAAGATTACCGAAAAAACCGGAAACGTGGTGGGCGCGAAAGCGGTAAATGAAGACGAAGAGATTATGATGATTACAACGGAAGGAATCATTATCCGTCTGCATTGCTCCGACATATCCATCGTGGGGCGCGTGACATCCGGTGTGAAGTTGATGGACGTCAACGACGATGTGGCCATCGCCAGTTTTGAAAAAGTGCGAAAACCTGCAGAGAGCGGTCTGGGAGGGGATATCCATGAAGAGAATTCTTCTGATGGTGATTCGTAATCTGATTTTTGTCCCCTATGGCTGGGTAAAATTATGCTATTATGCGGCGCACGCGGACCATTATACGGTGGAACAAAGATACGCTCTTTTAAAATATATAGATAAAAGGGCGAATAAAGGCGGCCGAATCAGGATCGACTCCCATGGGCTGGAGAACTTGCCAAAGGAAAACGGATTTATTTTTTATCCAAATCACCAGGGCCTTTATGATGTGCTGGCAATTATAGAGGCCTGTCCCCGGCCGTTTTCCGTGGTAATGAAAAAAGAAGTGCAGAATGTGCCTTTTCTCAAACAGGTTTTTGCCTGCATGAAGGCTTATGCCATAGACCGGGATGATTTGAAACAGTCTATGAAAGTGATTATAAAAGTGTCACAGGAGGTTATGCAGGGAAGAAATTTTCTTATTTTTGCGGAGGGGACCAGAAGCAGGAACGGAAATCAGCTCCTAGACTTCAAGGGTGGAAGCTTTAAGGCCGCTATGAAAGCCAAATGTCCGATTGTTCCGGTGGCGCTGATCGATTCCTATAAATCTTTCGACACCAATTCCATAAAATCGTTGACAGTGCAGGTGCATTTTCTGAAGCCGTTGGTTTATGAGGAATATAAAGATATGAAGTCCGTGGAAATTGCGGCGGAAGTAAAAGGAAGAATAGAAGGTGTTATAGAGAAAAATGCTTAATTTATTGGACAAGGCTGAATCGGGTAAGGCGGTTCAGCCATCGTTTTATTATTCTGTAAAAAAATAAAAAAATTTTAAAAAAAGTGTTGACAATCAGTTTGGTATTTCATATAATATCCATTGTGCTACAGAGCACAAAAGTTATTCATATGGTTTTTAATTCAGGCATTTGGAGAAGTACTCAAGTTGGCTGAAGAGGTGCCCCTGCTAAGGGTATAGGTCGTTTATAGCGGCGCGAGGGTTCAAATCCCTCCTTCTCCGTTTTTGAATTAAAAAAGTAAAAAAATAACTAAAAAAGGTATTGACAAAAAAAGACAGATATGTTAAGATACTGAATGTTCCGCTAAGGAAATAAAAAGCGGAAAAAATGCACTTTGACAACTGAACAGCGAAACACACAATCATACATTTGACGGAT
>CAOJVE010000066.1 GCA_948444865.1 uncultured Lachnospiraceae bacterium | reverse complement strand
ATCGGCCACCAGATTCGTCTGCAGCTGCGAGAAATTCTGGGCGTCCATGATCTCATGGCGCACCGAGGACATTTCCCGGTCCAGCGACAGGATGGCCGCCGCGGCCTTGCTTAAACGCTCCCGCACATGTGCCGGCATGTTCCCCTTGTATTTGTACTGCAGGGAATGCTCGATGGTCGCCCAGAAATTCATAGCCAGCGTCCGGATCTGGATCTCCATCTGGAGCCTCTTGGGGCCGTCTATGGTCTGCACCGTATAATAAATGATCAGATGATAGCTGCGGTAGCCGCTCTCTTTTACATTGGTCAGATAGTTTTTCTCACTTTTAATCTCCATGTCGGAACGTTTCTGGATCATGGCCGCCACTGCGTCGATGTCTTCCTCGAATTGACAGATAATCCGAATCCCGGCAATATCCTCCAAATCCTGCTCCAGACGTTCCATGGGAATGTTCTTGCGCTGCATTTTTTCCAGGATGCTGGCGATGCTTTTCACGCGCCCATTCACCTGCTCCAGCGGCGAATAGACGCCTCTTTCTTTATGTTCCGTAATAATATGGTTAAACTTAACAATCAGCTCCCGGACTGCCAGTTCATATGGACTTAATATATTCCTCCACAATTGTATTTCCATTATACCTCTCCTTAACAATCACCATACTATGTTTAGTATACCATAAATTCCCGGATTTTGCTTCCCAAAATATTACGAATCCAAAAATCGCAAAACCCAGTAAGGGTTCACGCTTAATTCCTCGTAATTCCTGGTACGCACGTAGATTCCTAGGTGCAGATGGGTGGGGAATTCCCCGGCCGTCCCTTTTGGCCCATACCCGGTGTTCCCCATAAAACCCAGAATCTGCCCTGCCTTCACCTCGTCCCCCGGCTTGTAATCCCTTTCGTATGAATCCAGATGGGCGTAGTAAAAATAACCGCCGCTGGGGCTTCGCACGCCGATCCGATAGCCGCCCAGGGGAAGCCAGCCCGCCTGCTCCACCTTTCCGCGGGTCATGCTCGCCACCGGATAAAGGCCCGGCTCGTCTTCTTCGCCGAAAAGGTCGCAGCCCTCGTGCCGCCGCTGTCCGTCTCCTCTGGGCGAAAGCCAGGAATCCTCGTAGAAGCTTTTCGTCCCGGACACCGGGAAGCATTCCACATCCCCCCACACCGCCTGGTAAACGCGTCTGCCCTCTTTCCAGAGTCCGTTTTTATACCGTTTAAATAAAGGCGCGTCCGCGCAAACCTTTTCCGGTGAAAAACGTCCCATAAGCATCGTCGCCGTCACCGTATCCGCCAGAGCGTCGTCCAGAAAAACTGGATGGCGTTTTTTCATTTGCCCCAGAAGCTCTTCATTGAAACGCTGCGCCCGAAAATCGTCCCCTTCCAGATCTGCCATCCCCACGCCGGACGTAGCGCTGCGCCCGTATAGTATGCTCTGTGCATACAGACACAGCGCCGCCAGCGAAAAAAGCAGCCACAGGCGCGCAATCAAACGTCGAAACTGTTTCATAATATCTTTCATACCAGATTATTATATGCGCCCCCGCGGCAAAATAGAACCAAAAAATTAATCCAGACGCCGCAAAACTTCCAGCAGATATTCAAATACGCGTTTTGTGGAGGAGATACAAAGCCGCTCTTCGGGCGTGTGAATGTCCTTCATGCTCGGCCCGATAGACACGCAGTCCAGCTCTGGGATCGCCTTATAGAACACGCCGCACTCCAGCCCCGCGTGGATCGCCATGATCTTCGGCTCTTTTTGGTATTGTTCCCGATAGACTTCGGCCATGATCTGGCGCAGCGGCGAATCGGCCTTAAATTCCCAGGCCGGATAGCCGCCGTCCGTCTTCGCCTCGCCGCCCAGAAACTCCGTCAAAAAGACGATTTTCTCCGCGATATAATCCATGGCCGGCTCCACGCTGCTGCGCACGCCGCTGGATGCGCAGAGGGCCTTTTCTCCCAGGCGCAGAATGCCTAAGTTAGAAGAAGTCTCCACCAAATGCTTGCAGACGCCGCTAAACTTGTGCACGCCGTCGGGAACCTGCATCAAAAAGAACAAAAGCCGGCTCTTGCCCGACGGGTCCAGCGCGAAAACCGTTTCCTCCCCGGCGCCAACTTCCTCAAAAGTCACCTGGATTCCTTCATCGGAGCCTGCGTATTCCCTGCAGACCTCTTCCTGCCATTTCCGGCAAAAATCTGCGAACGCTTCTCCTTTTCCCGGTTCCGTCACAAGATCCGCCTGGCATTTGGCCGGAATCACGTTGTCCTTGTCGCCGCCTGTAAGCCCGGCGATCTCGTAGTCCATGTTCTGGTCCAGCGCGTAGAGAAGCCGCCCCATCAAAATGTGGGCGTTGGCCCTTTTCTTGTGGATCTCTGCGCCGGAGTGGCCGCCTTTTAAACCGTCGATGGTCAGACGGGCGCGCATGCCCTGCGCCTGCACATATTTCACCGGAATCTCCGCCTGGACGCTTCTTCCCCCGGCGCAGCCGGCCCACAAAATCCCTTCCTCCTCGGAATCCAGATTGATCATCCGCCTTGCCTTTAAGCATCCGCAGTCCAGACCGCGGGCGCCCAGAAGGCCGATCTCCTCATCCACGGTAAACACTGCCTCCAGCGGCGGGTGCTCGTACTGGTCGCTCTCCAAAATCGCCAGCGCATAGGCCAGCGCAATGCCGTCGTCGCCGCCCAGAGTCGTGTCCCGGGCCGTCAGGTCGTCCCCATCTATCATAAGCTCCAGCGGATCTTTTAAAAAATCATGGGCGCTGCCCGGCTTTTTCTCCGCCACCATGTCCATATGCCCCTGCAAAATCACCGGCTGCGCGCCTTTGGTCCCGTCTTTGTAGATCACCACATTGTTCATGGCATCCTGCACATAGGAAAGTCCGTGCGCTGCCGCGAAATCCGCCAGATAGTCGCTGATCTGCCTGGTATTGCCGGAACCTCTGGGTATGCGGCTGATCTGCTCAAAATAATAAAATACTCTGGATGGTTCCAGAGCCTGTATCGCTGTCTTCTCTTTCATTTTTTGCATTTCCTCCTAAACTGATATGTCTGCTTCGCGCATACATCCTCAATTGATGAAAGTCTGCCGTTTTGCGCCTTTCACAAAAATATTTTGACATAAATCATTTCTGATTGCAAGGCGCAATATATTAAATTATAGGCCATCGGGCCAAAATCCTTTTGATGAGGGAGGGGCATTGTGCTTTCTAAAGTCTGCAAAGCGAAAAACTTTTTATTTTTGGGCGTTGTGGCGCTGCTCGTCTATATGTTCCTGGAGCCGCAAAAGGCGCTTCTGGCGTCCCGGCAGGGGCTTTTGCTCTGGTTTCAGACTTTGCTGCCCACGCTGCTGCCCTTTATGATTTTGTCCAACCTGGTCATTCACTTAAACGTCGCCGAAAAGCTTTTGGCTCCTCTGGGGCCTTTTTTCCGAAAATTCTTATGCCTGTCCCCGGCCGGGACCTACGGTTTTTTGCTGGGACTGCTCTGCGGCTATCCCATGGGCGCGAAGCTTACCGCGGATCTGTACATAAAACGCCGGATTTCCCGACCGGAGGCCATGTACCTGCTCACGTTTTCCAACAACCCAAGCCCTGTTTTTTTGTCGGCCTATGTGCTGCTGCAGTGTCTGCGCATGCCCCAGTACACCATCGCCTCTTTCGCCATCCTCTACGCGGCCGACTACGCCGCCAGCCTGGCGTTCCGCAACCGGTACGCCAAAAACAGCCAGCCCCAAAGTGCGGCGCCAAAGGCAAAAAGAAAAGAGATACCTCCCCTTCCCTCTGCCGGAAAGCTGCTGGATATCTCTATCATGAACGCTTTTGAAACAATCACCCGTCTGGGGGGATTCATTATACTTTTTTCCGTCTTATCCTCCGCGCTGGAAGGGTTTCTTTTTTCCGTGGCCGGAAACGCTGCGCCCTGTCTGCTGGGAATCCTGGAAATCTCCACGGGACTGCAGACTGTCGCGGCCGCTTCCTGGCGCCCCGCCGCCAAATACGTCCTCTCCATGGGTCTTACTTCCCTGGGCGGCCTGTGCATCCTGGCGCAGACCAACACGGTAATCGGGCAGGCCCGCCTCCCGCTGCGCCCTTACCTGGAAGGAAAGCTGTTAAGCGGCGCGCTGACGGTGGCCTTTAGCCTACTCTTCATCCAAATCATCCAGTTCGTCTAATTCGTCCAGTTCCTCGTCCTCTTCTTCCTTCTCTTCCTCCTCCAAGGCTGCGGAAGCGGTGGAAGCCGTCTCGTATGAACTGGTCATGGCCGCCGCCTGGGCCGTCTGAGGCGCCAGCTCCTTTCGATTCTGGGTCACCACATTGGCGCAGCTTTGCAGCGCGTCCAGGAAAATCCCGTATTTCGCCCCGGCGTTGTCGAGCGTCTCTTGGATGACCGCCTCAATGTTGGCCAGCATTTCATCGGTATAGGTGATGGCGCTTAAGCGGATATCGTTGGCATCCTGGGTTGCCTGGTCCAAAATGTCCTGGGCTTGCTTATTGGAGGCGTTAATCGTCTCGTTGGACAGCGCATAGGCTCTTTGCATCACCTCGTGCTCCGTGACCATCTCCTGGGCGCGGGCCTGCGCCTCGGCCAGAAGCCCGTCCGCCTTCGTCTGGGCGTCCTCCAATATAGCGTCTTTATTATTAATGATCTTCTGATAACGTTTGATTTCATCGGGAGTCTTCAGGCGTAATTCCCGCAGCAATTCCTCCAACTCTTCTTTATTGACCACAATTTTTGTCGTGGACAAAGGCTGGTATTTGCAACTGTCCACGTACTCTTCAATTTCTTCGATAATCTGCTCAATTCTGCTGCTCATTGCACACTCTCCTTACTCGTCATTTAATTTTCGATCTATGGCATCCGCTACCAGTTTCGGCACAAACTTCGATATATCCCCATGCAGGGAAGCCACTTCCTTCACCGATGAGGAACTCAAGTATGCATACTCCAGGCTTGTGGTAAGAAACATCGTATCCACGTCGTGCGCCAGAATACGGTTAATCTGGGCCATCTGCAGTTCGTACTCAAAATCGGTAATCGCGCGCAGCCCCCGTACAATCACGCCTGCGCCGCATTCCCGCGCCAAATCCACAGAAAATCCTTCAAATGCCTTAATCGTTACATTCGGAATCTCTTCTGTAACCTTTTCTAGTATATTAACACGTTCCTCCATAGAAAACAACGAAGTTTTTTTTGAATTGTTCAAAACCCCCACCACCACTTTTTCAAAAGAGTTGGCCGCTCTGGTTATGATATCCAAATGTCCGTAGGTCACTGGGTCAAAACTTCCTGGGTACACGGCTGTCGACATCTTCATCCCCACTTTCTCTCGCAATCCATACGTGCATGTTTGTCCCGTATTTTTTTATCTTCCGCACCTGAAAACCCAAATCCTGTACATAAGCAAAGGAAGTCTCCGAAGAGGCTTCCACGATCACGATCCCGCCGCCGTCCAGCAAAGAAGAGCCCGCCAGAAATTCCAGCGCCCGCCTCTCCGACTGGCATCCGTAAGGCGGATCCATGAAAATATAGTCAAAAGCCGGCTCCCCTTCCAGCTCCCGAAGCGCGGACAGAACGTCTTTGCAGATCAGCCGGGCGTCCGCCGCCAATCGGGTATACGCCAAATTCTTCTGTATGCATCTGGCCGCCGCCCGGTTATTCTCCACAAACACGGCATAAGAAGCGCCTCTGCTCAAGGCTTCTATGCCGATGGCTCCGCTGCCGCTGAACAAATCCAGAAACCTGCAGCCGGAAAGGCCCCGCTGCAGCATATTAAAGAGCGTTTCCTTGATCCGGTCCGTGGTAGGCCGGGTGTCCATCCCGGGCGGCGTCATTAATTTCAGACTGCGCGCTCTGCCTGCAATCACCCTCATCTTAAATGCAGCCTCCAATCCAGATCGCCCCGGGACAGCCCCAGAATGAGCATCTCCGCCGTGGCGATATTGGTGGCCACCGGAATGTTGTACTGGTCGCAGCATCTGGAGATCACTTCCACGTCCGGCTCCTTCATGTCCACCATGGAAGGATTGTAGAACATAATCACAAGATCCATGTCGCCCCGCTCGATCATTTCCATGAACTGTTTATCGCCGCCGATGCTGCCCGGCAGGAACTTATGTACATGAAGATTCGTCACTTCCTCAATTCTTCTGCCCGTGGTCCCGGTGGCGTAAACTTCATGCTGTGCCAAAATATTTTTATAAGCTATGCAAAAATCTTCAATCAGGACTTTTTTACTGTTATGGGCTATAATTCCTAAATTCATGCATTCACCTCTCGCGCTCCCCTTTAATTTTTCCTCATTATAACAAATAGATAAATAAAGTGCAATTATTTTTATATATTATATACAAATTTTATAAAAAATAATTTTGCCGCACAGGATTCCGCTCCCGCGGCGGGCCGCTTTCGGCAACATCACCATTTTTTTTGGCTTCGCCCGCCCCTGCCCGCACGCTTGACTCTACAGGAATTTCGGCAAAATATTGCATAATAAAAGGGCGCTCCATTTAAAGGGCGCCCTTTTTCCAGCAACATTATGATAACTGTCCGTTTGTTCCGCTGGTTCCCATGGAACCGCTCTGGCCTCCAGACATCTGTCTTTCCTGTGCTTCAATCATTTTTTTCACCATATAACCGCCAACGCTTCCGTTCTGCTTGGATGTCAGGTTGCCGTTGTAACCGTCGGAAAGCGGCACGCCAAGTTCATTTGCAACCTCAAACTTAAAACGATCTAAAGCGCCTTTTGCCTCCGGTACTGCTGCTGTGTTAGAAGAATTTTTTGACATTTGAATTGCCTCCTTAATCTCTGTTTTAGGTTACGATGGTAGTATGTGAAATATAGAAAAAGAATACACTAGAAGTTTTTGTATGGTTTAACAGGATACGGCAAAATCAAGAAATTCTTTGTTTTTCGCGCGCTTAAAGCCCGAAACTTCCGGTGACGTCTCCGTTAATCACATAGTAAGCCGCGTTGTCTTCGGGTTTGATGTATACCTTCAGCTCCTCTAAGTCATCCTCTTCGTTCCCCATGTCTTTGGTCCACTGTTCTTTGATTTTATCCAACACATCCTGGATTTGCACCTCTTGGTCCGCGTATTGGATATAAATTTCTGATTTTTTCACAACAGCGCCTCCTTTCTCAAAACAGCGCATTTTTCACAATTTCACTCTGATTTTAGAATACTACTTTTATTTTAAAAAAACAAGGGCTTTCCTCTATAAATTGACGTGCATCTCTCTGTATTCAAAAAATCTTTCCATTTTTTCTTTCAGCCCGGCGCACGCGGGGCTTTCCAGGTCGGGGTCTTCCCGCAAAAGCTCCTGGGCCGCCTGGGCCGCCTCCTTTAAAATGCCGCTGTCCGCGTAAATATCAGCGATCCGAAAATCCAAAAGGCCGCTCTGGCGCACGCCGAACAGATCCCCCGGCCCGCGAAGCTTTAAGTCTTCCGCCGCGATGTAAAACCCGTCGTTGGAGTGATTTAAAATCTCAAGCCTTTTTCGGATCTGCTCCTCCTGGCCGCCCTGGACGAAGATGCAGTAGGACTGATGCTCGCCCCGGCCCACCCGGCCCCGGAGCTGGTGAAGCTGCGCCAGGCCGAACCGCTCGGCGTTTTCCACCATCATCACCGTGGCGTTGGGCACGTTTACGCCCACCTCGATTACGGTGGTGGAGACTAAAACGTCCAGCTCGCGCCGGGCAAACGCTTCCATGATCTCCGTTTTTTCTTTCGCCTTCATTTTTCCGTGCAACGGGCGGATGCGGACAGAATCCGGCAGCGCCGCCTGCAGGCGCTTCGCGTAATCCAGCACGTTTTCCCCGTCCATCCCCTCGCTTTCCTCCACCATGGGGCAGATGACATAGACCTGCCGTCCTTGGGAAATCTGCTTTTCCATGAAACGGTACGCCTTTTCCCGGTATTCGGTCCCCACCACGCAGTTTTTGATGGGCAGGCGGCTGGCCGGCAGCTCGTCCACCATGGAAATGTCCAGATCTCCGTACACGATCATAGCCAGCGTCCGGGGAATGGGCGTGGCGCTCATGACCAGCACGTGGGGATTGCCGCCCCGCAAGGACAGCGCCTCCCGCTGTTTTACGCCGAAGCGGTGCTGCTCGTCCGTAATCACAAGCCCCAGGCTGTGGTAGCGCGCTTTCTCCTGAATCAGCGCGTGGGTTCCGATGATCAGGCTGGACGCTTTCGTCTCCATGCGGGCATAGATTTCCCGCTTCTGTTTGGGCGTGCTGGAGCCGGTGAGAAGCTCCACCGACAAATCCTCGACGCCCTGCTCTTTTAAAAGCCGCAAAAGCCCTTCGTAATGCTGGGCCGCCAGCACTTCCGTGGGAACCATCAAGGCCGCTTGGTAGCCGTTTCGCGCCGTCATGACCATGGCCAGATAGGCTAAAATAGTCTTTCCGCTGCCCACGTCCCCCTGGACCAGCCGGGACATCAGCGCTTCCCCCTGCAGATCCTGCTCGATCTCCCGCCAGACCCGCTGCTGGGCGCCGGTGAGCCGGTAGGGAAGATTTTCGATTATTTCTTCGGTATCCCAGACCGGTTTCATGGGATAGAGGTTTTCCGCCGTTTCCGACCGCTCCTTTAGGCGGCGCACGCCCAGGATGAACAGCAAAAACTCATCGAAGGCCAGCCTTTTTCGCGCCTGCATATACTGCTGCGGATCTTTGGGAAAATGAATGTCTTTTAGCGCCTGGGCGTATTCCAGCAGCTGATGCTTCTCTCGAAGGCTTTCCGGGAGAAATTCCTCCTGCCCTGCGTCCAGATCCAGCGCCTGGCGCACCGCTTTCGCCACGGCCTGGTTGGTCAGGCCCTTGGTCAGACCGTAAATCGGCTGCATATGATGAAGCATTTTTTCGTACTCCGCCGGGGCGTAGATTTTCGGCTGCTCCATCTCCCAGACGCTGCCCTTTTTGGTAACTTTTCCGCGGAATGCGTACGACTGTCCCGGCTTTAAAGCGCTGCGCAAAAAAGGCATCTGAAACCAGATAAGCGAGAGCCTCTGGCCCCCGCTTACGACGCTTGCAGTAACGACTGTGGAATTCCTGGTCTTTTTCACAGAGACGGGGGCCTGAATCCGAGCGTAGACCGCCTGCGTCTCCTTTTCCTTCCACTGCTCCATACTCTGCGGCTCCCGGAAGACATCGTATGTCCTGGGATAGTAGGCCAGCAGATCGTCCAGATCGCGCACGCCCAGCCTCTGAAAGAGTTTCTCGGTCTTTTCGCCGATTCCCTTTAACTCTCTTATGGATCGTCTCATGTTTTTTATTTACTCCACAGACAGGATATAATAATAGATGGGCTGTCCGCCATAATTCAGCTCCACATCGCAGTCAGGGAGCTTCTCCTCGATGGCCTTGGCCAGCTCCTGCGCCTTGGCTTCCTCCACCTGTTCCCCGTAATAGACGCTGATCAGCTCCGAATCGTCGTCCACAAGGGCTTCCACGGAATCCAACGCCGCCTGCTCAATGTCCTGTCCCACAGTCAGCAGGCCTTCGTCTCCCAGGCCGATGATGTCATCCTGGTGAATCTCTTTGCCGTCAATCTTGGTGTCCCGCACCGCGTAGGTGATAAGCCCGGTCTTCACCAGCTCCATCTGTTCCATCATAGCGCGAGTGTTTTCCTCCACGCTGTTTTCCGGCACGTAGTTAAAGACGGCGGTGATGCCCTGGGGAATGGTTTTGGTGGGAATCACCACGATCTGTTTATCCTGCGTCATCTCCTGCGCCTGGTTGGCCGCCAGAATGATGTTCTTATTGTTGGGGAGAATGTACACGGTCTTGGCCGGCACCTGATCGATGGCGTTCAACATATCTTCCGTGCTGGGATTCATAGTCTGGCCGCCCTCAATCAGATAATCCACCCCCAGCTCCTCAAAAATCTCCTTCATGCCTTCGCCGGCGGACACGCTGATAAAGCCCACGTCCTTTTCTTCTTTTTCCTCTTTTTGGACCTCTTCCTTCTGTGCGGCCGCCGCCTTCTCGGCGTCTTTGAATAATTTCTCCTGATGCTCTTCGCGCATGTTGTCCACTTTGATGCGGGACAGCTGGCCGAAGCTTAAGCCTTTTTGCAGCGCGAGGCCGGGGTCGTTGGTGTGCACATGGATTTTCACCAGTTCGTCGTCGGCCACAACCACCAGGGAATCGCCCATGGACGTCAGATAATCCTTAAATTCCTGCACCTGAGACGCGCTTAAAGGATTTTCCAGAAGCACGATGAATTCCGTGCAGTAGCCGAATCGGATGTCCGCCTCTTCCTGCGCCGGTGCCACGGAAATCTTCGGCGCGGCAGTGGGAATCTCCACCGTGTCGGCCACTTCTTTTCCCATAAACGCGTCCAGCGCGCCCCGCAGCGTTTCCACATAGCCCTGGCCGCCGGAATCCACCACGCCCGCTTCTTTGAGCACCGGAAGCATCTCCGGCGTTCTCTTTAGCGTGTCCTCGGCGCAGGCGAGAATCTCTTCCAGAAACGGCTGCAGATCCTCCGCGTCGTCCGCCAGCTGGCTGGCCTTGGCCGCCGCCTCTTTGGCCACGGTCAGGATCGTTCCGTCCTTGGGCTTCATAACGGCCTTGTACGCCGTCTCCACCCCTTTTTCCATAGCCGCCGCCAAAACGGACGGGGACAGCTCCGTCTCACTGCTGATGGTTTTGGTAAATCCGCGTAGCAGCTGGGACAGGATTACGCCGGAATTTCCACGGGCGCCCCGCAGCGATCCGGAGGAAATAGCCTTCGCCAGCTTTTCCATGTCAGGCTCTTCGATCTTCTTCACTTCCGCGGCCGCAGACATGATGGTCAATGTCATATTGGTTCCCGTGTCCCCATCTGGAACCGGAAATACATTCAGTTCGTTGATCCACTCTTTCTTCGCTTCCAGATTCCTGGCCCCTGCCAGAAACATTTTCCCCAGCATTCTGGCGTCTATCGTATTTGTACTCAAAACAAAATCCTCCTTAAATTAATCTATCACCCGGACGCCTTCCACCAACAGAGTCATCTTGGAGACTTCCATTCCGGTAAAACCTTCTAATTTATACTTCACGCTGCTAAATAGATTATCCGCAACCGTGCGTATGCTCACCCCATACGCCACGATCACGTGAAAAGTGAGTCGGATTTTGTTATCTTCGATCTTCACATTGATTCCATGTTTTAAGCTGTCTTTGCGCAGCAGCTTCACCAGTCCGTCTTTTACGCTGATGGCCGCCATTCCCACAATGCCAAAACATTCCACGGCAACACTTCCCGCATACATCGCAATTACATCCGGGTTTATGACAATCTGTCCTAAGTCAGTATCTAAGCGTCCGCTCATAAGGCTTACCTCCATCATATATTTGGGCATGGATGCCCTTATTAGAATTGTAACTTCCTCTCAAAGTGATTATACCCCGTTTCCCCGAAAAATGAAATATGAATTTAATTTTTTCCAAATTCACTTGCAAAAATAAATTTCTTCTGATAGAATAGTTATACTGTTGAAAAAATGTGTCGAGGAGGTGCAATCATGGCGAAATGTTCTATTTGTGGTAAAGGCGTTCATTTTGGCAACAACGTGAGCCATTCCCATAGAAGGTCAAATAAAATGTGGAAACCCAACATTAAGTCCGTAAGGGTCAAAGTAAACAATAGTACAAACACAAAGAAACAGTATGTATGTACTTCATGCCTGAGATCCGGAAAAGTTGAGCGGGCGTAGTGCAGATGGGTCCAGTCCACAGCATAAGCGGACAGTAACCAGCAGGCGGCAGATTCATGTAAAAGAATCTGCCGCCTTTTTTTGACGCTTACGACGCTACGAACAGCAAAATAAGTTATAACCCGCTAAAAGACAGATGGCCGCAATCAGCGCCATTACCACGCACTTGGGCGCAATCAGGGCGATTACCATGCCAACGCCCATAAAAAACAAGGCAAGGCCAGCGACACGCTTCATACCAGCCCCACTTCCATTATCCTCTTACTGCCATCTTATGCGTCCTCCCAGCGTCTTATGCCTGTGTATCCGCCTCTTCATCCATTTTTTCGTTTTCCGGCGCCGCGCTGGGGATATCCGCGCTTCCCCCGGACGTGAACTTATTGACAAAATCCGGAACCATATCCAGCACCTTCGTCAGTCCGTCCTGATTCTTCACATTCACCAGCTTCGTGGTTCCGTTCTGGATCACCAGCACCGCGCAGGGCGTCACCTTGCCGCCCATGCCGCCGCCTCCGTTGTTCGTCTTATCCCCGGCGAAAGCCCCGGCGCCGATGCCGAAAGCCACGTCCACCAGCGGCAGAATAATCGTGTCCCCAATATGGATCGCATCCCCCACCACAGTCCGGGCATCCACATAACCTTCCATTCCCTTGAACAATGCGCTGACCGTCGATTGAAAATCATTGTTGTTTTCCTGTGCCATAATTCCCTCCATTTCTAACTTTCCTGCCCTCTGAACCAGTTGACTGCATACTTCACATCTTTGTCAAAATATAATATACCCGCCATGTGCAGTAAAATAATCCCGAAAACTCTGCCTTTTACAAAAACTTCTCCTTCCAGAACCGCCCGGTCCCACACCGGATTCACCGCAATGCGGCCCCGGTGCAGAGGGTAAGCCGCGCCCAAAGCGGCCAATGCCTGGCCGGTGGCCGCCGGATCGTCAAACCCTAAGTTCACATGGCCTTTGCATTTCTGGGGACCTGCATGACGCAGCAGGCGAATCGCCTGCGCCCATGTCAGCTGCATCGCCGCGCCCGTGCGGGTATCCCCCAAAAAAGTTTTCCACAGGCTTATCTTTTTACACGCGCTGCGAACCGCGTTTATGAATCCCAAAAAAGCGTCCCGGATTCCCCGGCATTTTTCTGTAATGCGCGTCCACAGCCGCCGGATCAAGCTTTCCCTGGGCGGCGCGTCCACAGCCTGGGACGCGGACGGTTCCTTTTTTGTCTCTTTTGGAAGAGTCTCCTTATGGGCTGATTCTTCCGGAGAAATGCCAGATGTCTCTTTCCCAACTGGCTCCTCCGACGAAAAGCTTTCCTTTTCTTTGCCAGACGCCTCTGCGGCTTTGGCGTTTTCCCGGAATTCCTTCTTTTCAGGCGCATCTTCAGCCGACGCCGCTTTCTTCCTGGGCCGTCTTTTCCTCCTGAACAGCTTTTTCCAGGAAGAGACGCGCACGCCGCAAATGCGGATTGCCTTTTGAATGCCCGAGGGTTCTTTACAAACCGTAACGCTCACAAGGCCGAACAGCCAGCTGGCCTTTCCCCAGACCTGCCACTGCGCGTCTTTTTGGACCTTCACCCGGTATGCCAGCGGGCAAAACAAGACCAGCGCTGCAGCCAGCAGAAGAAGCGCAAGCGCCGCCGCCAGCAAAATCCCTATAAACTTAAGCGCCAGCCAAAGTATATGTAGCATTTTTTCACCTGCCCTATGCTTTCCGTATATTTAAGTATGCCTCCACCTGAAAATTCCCAGTATTTGCATAAGTGTCTTTTATAATTCTCTGCATCAGCGCAAAGGCTTCTTCACGGCCCCTGGCTATGCCGATTACCTGTGGGCAACGCATGTGGGCCGGCTCCTGCAAAAGCACGGAGGTCGAAACGATCTCCATAACATTTTTCCTGTTGTGCGGCAGTGTAAGAAGATATACGCCCGGCGTTGGTTTCTTTCTGTTAATCCGTCCCATGGTCCTTCGTACCTGTTTCTTTGCTTTTTCCCCCACGTACAAATGTACATGCCATGTCAACATTTTTTATTTACCTGCTTACTTTTAAGATTACCCATTTTTCCAGAAACTAAACCATAAATCCATAAAAGGGACGCCGTCCTTTTGACGCCCCTCTTTTCGGATGTCTAACTGGCGTTTGCGAAACGCCCACATTTTTTGAAAGCAGTTTCGCAATCGCCCATGAATGTCTAAAAGTATCTCGGATGTCCCCACATACGTGCTTTTCTCAGCTCCATATATTCGCCATACGCCCTTTCCACGATCTGCTTTTCATTGGCAAACCGCAGCAAATGATAGACTTCATGGTATTTATAATAGCCGGAATCTACAAAATATTCTTCTTTTTGAGGCTTACTATGATAATTGTCCGCCGTCATCAGATACCAGTGTACTTCCTTTGCAACCACATCTTCGGGTATGGCAAAATGATACTGGCTTCTGCCAATATATTTTACCACGGCTGCATTCACGTCTGCTTCCTCTTTCACCTCCCTGAGCGCAGTTTCTCTGTACTCCTCTCCGTTTTCTACGGTACCTTTTGGCAGCACCCATCCTTCATATCGGTTTTTGTAGGATTTGTACAGCGCCAAAATTTTCCCACGATAAATTACCACACCGCCACAGCTCGTTGCCTCAATCATTGCAATGCCTCCTGT
>CAOJVE010000065.1 GCA_948444865.1 uncultured Lachnospiraceae bacterium | reverse complement strand
CAGGCACAGCATTTTCAGTATTTCCGTTTTTGCCATGTGCAATAGTGGTTTTTATGTTAGCTCTTTTTTTAGCTGTTAAAAGATTTGGTAAGAAAGAAATGAGGTAAACTATGGAGAGGCAATGCCATGGGTTTTAGGGAATCATTTATTTCATGCACGGAAGAGGTTGCTCAAAAGCTGGGGATAAGCAGGCAGACCGTTTCAAAGTGGGAGACGGATGAATCTCTCCCCCATATCTGCCAGTCAAAGAGGCTGGCGGTCCTGTATGGACAGCAATTCAGGAAATTCTTGCTATCTGGGGAAAGATAGTCTATTATATAGTAAGGCAATGGCCTTGAAATTTTTCCAAATGGAGTAGAGTTTTTATGCGATTCATTGAAAATAAAAAACTTGCCACGCGAATAGGGGTGATCACAACCGTTATCACTCTGGTCGGAACTGCGCTGCTTTGGTTGGCCGTGTCGACTAACGCCGCTTCCATGGTAAAAAATGACATCACCAATCAAATGACGGACGCCGTGGAGTCCAGGGCCGCGATCATCAACGAATACGTGCTCTCAACGGAGGAGTATACGACGGCTTTTGCTCTGGGCAGTGAGGTTCGTGAGCTGTTGTTGAACCCGGATGACCCGGCGCTGCTGGCGCGGGCCCAGAAGTATACGGAGGATTTTGCCGCCGTCAAGGGAGTGTTCGAGGGGCTGTACATTGCCACTGTGTCCACCCATGTTTTGACTCATACCTCCCAGGGAGCCACTGGCATGACGACACGCGCAGGGGATTCGCTGAAAACCTTTCAGGATACGATCCTGTCTCAGAGAGATCTGACGAACTTGGGGATTATGAAATCTCCCGGCACTGGCAGCATGATTCTGTCCATGTATTATCCGATCTTTGAGGGGCAGCAGTGCATCGGATATGTGGGGGCCGGCGTTTATGCCAGCCGTCTTATGGATTCACTTCTGGATCTGGACATTAAGGGCCTGCCCGGCAGCGAGTACGTGTTCTTAAATGTGGACACGGGCGTTTATCTCTATCATGAGGATGAGGAGCTTTTGAATACCAAGACTGCTGATGCGGGGTATAGGGAAATTATCCGGCGCATTCAGGCGGGCGGCGATGCCCGGGTCAGTACATATTCCTACCGGGACGAGAACGGGGTCCGGCAGCTGGCGGTTTATAAATATCTGAAGGACCGCGGCTGGGTTTTTATGGTTCGGGACAATGCCACCGAGGTCTATGCTTCCGTGGCGACTGTGCGCATTTGGGTGGGCGCGCTGTGTGCGGCCATGGCTGCGGCCGTCATCCTGGCTACGCTTTTGATGCTTCGCCGTGAGGGAAAAGATCTGATGGCGGTAGAGCGGGCCATTGGACGGCTGGGGGATCTGAACCTCTTAGCCGATCAGGAGCTGGAGCCTTTCTACGGCCGGTCCGATGAGATTGGCATGATTGCCCAGACCACGCACCGGGTCTGCAGCTGCCTGCGAAAGACTATCGACGACGTGGGCCGTATACTGGGCGAGATGGCCGATGGCAATCTTTCCATCGATGTCACGGAGAATGAATCTTACTATATCGGCGATTTCAAGGCGCTGTCCGAAAGCCTGCAGTCCATCCATGCCAATCTGGTGAAAATCATTTGTGACATTTCCCAGGTGGCCGGTCAGGTGGACGCCAGCGCGCAGCGGGTGTCCGCGGGCGCACAGGCGTTGGCGCAGGGCACGACGGAGCAGGCCACTTCCGTTGACGGCCTTATGGAAAATGTGACGGCCATCACTTCCCGGATTCAGACCAGCGCCGTGCGGTGCACAAGCGCCAGTGAGCTGGTGGATCGGGCCAACGGCTATGCGGGTGAGGCGGACGAAAAGATGGAGCAGCTGACTGCGGCCACCAAGAACATCAACCGTTCCTCCGCCCAGATCGGCGCCATTATTAAAACCATTGAAGACATCGCGTTCCAGACTAACATCCTGGCCTTAAACGCCGCCGTGGAAGCTTCCCGGGCCGGAGATGCGGGGAAAGGCTTCTCTGTGGTGGCCGAAGAGGTTCGGGGTCTGGCGGCCAGATCCGCCGAGGCCGCAAAGAATACCAACAGCCTGATCAGCCGCTCAATCCAGAGCGCCGAGACCGGAACAGAGTCTACCGACCAGGCGGTTTGCGCTATGCAGGTCATCAACGACTGCATCCAGTCCATCAAGACGCTGATGGACGAAATCGCCGCCGCCAGCGTCCAGCAGTCGGAGATGATATTGCGGGTCGAAAACGGGATCAAGGAGATATCCGCAGTGGTGCAGGACAATTCAACAGCCGCAGAAAAAAGCGCGTCGGTTTCCAAAGAATTGTCCCAGCAGGCGCGGACGCTGAACAGTCTTATCAGTCGTTTTCGCGATGAATAGGAACGTAAGAAGGGCATGTGCCAAGAACAGGGCGCATGCCTTTTTATCTTTTAGGAAAAAGCTTATCAGGCTGGGATTTATGAAAATTGTTGCATTTTTGTTGCAAAACTGTGTCGAATTCACGTGGGAAATATGCGGCGAAGGCTGCTAAGATAGGGTCACAGAAGAAAAAGACGGAGGAAAATTTAAAATTATGAAAAAATCATTACGAAAACCTGCGCAGTATGCGTGGCGGCATCCATAATTTTTGGGGCGTTCCAACAGCGGGGGAGAGCCGTACGCAGGCCGAAGACGATTTTTATGCCGCCGTCATTGGGGACATATTCGCGAAACGCCCAGAAGACAACTGGAGCAATTTCGAGGATCTGGACAATTAGACCCACGCGCGGGAAAGGAAAATCGTGCTGGATGGCGGGGAAATGGCGAAGGCCAAGACGGCGGGACAATCGACTCCAGAATACAAGATTGGCTCGTTATACAATCTGGCCATGGACCAGGAGGGACGCGACAGGCACAGCGTGGAAGATTACGACAGCCGGCTGCGTCCGGCCATGGAAGCGAAAACGGTGGCTGCTTTTCTGGATGCCTGCGCGAAACTGCAAAAAGAGTTCGATATGGATGGATTTTTAAACACGGAGATCGCAGAAGATGAATTTGGCAATACCGGAAAGTACGTGGCGATCCTTAACGACCTGAACTATGTCATAGACCCGGAGGAGTTCAAAGAACGCGATTTGGAAGCGGAAAACAAGACCTACTTTTTTGACGGATATTTAAAAAAGCATTTCCTTTCAGCGCGAAGGCCAAAAGAGGAAGCGAAAGAGGCGACGGATCAGGCATATCGGAGATGGCGAAAGCCAACCGGGAGATGGAGGAAGATTACATAGGGGATTCTGAGGCAAAAAGCGGGAAAAGAATGGCCGCAGAGCAGGTGGCTTCCCTTCTGAAGTGGGAGATCGCGGATGTCTATGTAAAAAGATATTTTGACGGCGAAGAAAGAATTGCCGTTTGGGAGATGGCAAATACATTGATCCGGGAATATGAAGCCATGCGCCGCGAAGAAGACTGGATTACGGACTCGACCAAAGAAAAAGCGATTCATGAGCTGAAAAAAATTCGCGTCCGCGCGGGGATGCCCGCAAATGCGGCGGAATATCTGTCGGGATATTGCCCTAAGAAGGAGGAAGGCAAAAGCTATCTGGCTCATGCGCTGGCCGTCAAAAAAGCGGAGCTTCAGAGAAAAAACGCCAGGCTGGATCGGCCCATTGACCGGAGTCTCTGGGAAATGCATCCCCAGGAGATGACTCCTTGTTATTATCCCATAAGTAACGCGATCTATATCCCGGTTGCGGCATTGGAGGCCCCGTTTTTCAGCGTAAAGGCGTCCAGGGAAGAAAACCTTGGGGGGAATAGGGATTATTCTGGGCCATGAAATCACCCATGCCTTTGACGACCTGGGCAGCCCATACGATGAACGCGGGAAGTTTGGGGACTGGCGGACGGCAGGCAGACCCTGGGGGAAAATATCGCGGATTTAGGAGCCATGCGCTGCGCGTCCAGGATCGTGGAGCGGGAAAAGCTTTGCCCATGTCTGAGCCAGCAAGATGGATGATCTGTCGGCGGCGTTTACGGCGGGCGCGGACGAGCACGCGCCGGACAAGGTGCGAGTCAATGCGGTTCTCTCCTGCACAGATTTATTTTATAAAACCTACAAAATCCGGGAGGGCGACGGGATGTACGTGGAGTCCGAAAACCGGGTGAGGCTTTGGCAGACCACAACAAATATGCTATAATAGCTGTGAGAAAGTGAGGATGAATTTATGAAAAAAAGAAAAATAACGGCATTACTGCTTGGAATGGCGTTTGCATGCGGCGTGTGCGCCGGCGGCTGTGGAAGCCAAAAAGAGGAGCCCCAGGAGGAGCCGCAGGCCGCGCGGGCAGTTACGGAAAGTCCGAAAAGCGATTTCAGCAATCTGAACAATTTTACGGCGGACACGCTGGGCAAAGGGACATTCACCCAGGAAAATTTTGCGGACAAAGACGTGACGGTCATCAATTTCTGGGCGCTGTTTTGCGGACCGTGCATTGCCGAAATGCCGGATATTGCCGCCTTTGAAAAAACGCTCCCGGATAACGTGCAGCTCATAACGGTCTGCCTGGACGGGGAGGAGGCGCCAGAGGAGGCGAAGGCGATTCTGGAAGAGGCCGGATTTGAGGGTGAAACGCTGCTGGGCGGCGACGGGGACTATCAAAAAGTATTTGGGGAAATCCAGTACACGCCGACCACGGTTTTTGTGGATGCGGATGGGAACATGACGGGGAATACGCTGATTGGCGGGCAGGCGGATCTCGCGCAAAGCTACGGGGACGCCATAAACGGCGCGCTGAAGTCTTTGGGAAAAGAAGAAATCGACTTTGGAAATCTATCGTAAAAACACCAAAAAGAAGGAGGAGGGCCGGAAATGAAAACAGACCGTAAATTATTTTTACTGCGGATTTGCGTCCTGGCGGCGGCGTTGCTTTTTATCGGAATTGGTTTGCTCAGGCAGGAGCAGATGGAAGTGTTTAAAAAGGCGGTGAAAATATGTCTGGAATGCATCGGGATCGGATAAGAATCCAGCGGATTGCGCAGGCGGCGTCCGCGGCGCTGTGCAACGGGTACGTCCTGGGTTTTCAGAAAGGGCGCATCTACACGGGGAAAAGCAAAGCGGTGTGTGTGCCGGTTTTAAACTGCTATTCCTGCCCCGGCGCGCTCGGCGCCTGTCCGGTGGGGTCGCTGCAGACGGCGCTGGGCGGAATCGAACGGAAATTTCCGTTTTACGCGCTGGGGCTATTGATGCTTTTTGGCATAATGCTTGGGCGGCTGGCCTGCGGCATGCTGTGTCCCTTTGGACTGGCGCAGGATTTGCTCCATAAAATCCCCGTCCCGAAATTCACCGTGCCAAAAAAAGCGGACCGACCTGCGCGGCGCGTCAAATACGTCATCCTTCTGGCGGCCGTCCTCCTGCTTCCGGCGTTTGCGGTCACGAAGACCGGCGTTCGACCGCCCTATTTCTGCAAATATATCTGCCCGGCGGGAACGCTTACCGGGGGCATTCCTCACCTGCTTGCCAATCCGGCGCTGCGGCAGGCGGCGGGAAGCTTATTTGGCTGGAAGCTGGCGGTCCTTTTACTTATTCTGGCGGCGTCCACAGTCATTCACAGGCCGTTTTGCCGCTACCTCTGCCCGCTGGGGGCCTTCTATTCCGCGTTCAACCGTTTCAGCTTTTACCAGATGCGCATAGATCGGGAGAAATGCATTGGATGTCAAAAGTGTGAGGCTTCCTGTCCGATGGCTGTGGAAGTGACAAAGGACATAAACAGCCCGGAATGCATCCGCTGCGGAAAGTGTAAATCAGTGTGCCCGGCCCAGGCGATTTCGTCGGGATTTCGGACAGGGAAGAAATAAATATGGCAATGGATCAGAGAATGGACACAAAGATCAAAGGATTGCATGAGGTGGAGATCAGCGCAGAAGAGCTGTTTGCGTTTCACTGCACAAAATATGGGAAATGCTGCCGAGACCTTGGGAATATTTTGCTCACGCCAAAAGATATGTACGATATGGCAAAGGAACTGGGGCTTAGCATGGCGGATTTTTTTGAGAGAAACTGCGAAACCTTTCTCAGAAATGAGGATGAATTTTTTGTGGAATGGCATGGATTTATAAGTCGCTTAAATGTTTTTTTCTGTGACTTGAGAAAAAATACAAGAACGGACATGATCACATTGGGGCAGGTCCTGGCGTTTGTCGGCGTTTATCTCAGCTATGACGTCGGAAGAGAATTTATGCCGCGGTTTCGGAAAAATACGGAGGAGACAATGCGGACGTTGCAGGAAGGGCTTTATGGAAAATGCAGAGGGGAAGACGGACTGCTGCGCGCGATTCGAAATAGGTTTCGCGTTCCATCCGTTTTGGCCTGCAATTGAGAAAAGGGCGGTGTATATATGGCCATAATTTATTACGCGGACGATGAAAAAGAAATCCGGGATATTGTATCGGCTTTTCTGATCAATTCCGGCTACACAGTAAAAACATTCGCCACAGGCGACCTGCTGCTGGCGGCTTTTAAGGAGGCGCCGTGCGACCTTGTTTTGCTGGACATTATGATGCTCGGAACGGACGGGATCGGCATCTTAAGGGAACTGCGGAAAATATCAAAAGCGCCAGTCATTCTGCTGACGGCGAAGGATACGGACAGCGATTATTATAACGGACTGCTGCTTGGCAGCGGCGATTATATTACGAAGCCGTTTAAACCGATGATTTTGTCCGCAAAAATCCACGCGCTGCTTCGGCGCATCCAGTATGAAAATCAGTCGAAAGAGCAAAAAGAAGCAAAAGATCTGGACTGCGGCAATCTGCATTATTCCGGCAGGCGGCATGAGTTTCAGGTAAATGGGGAAACGCTGCGGCTGACTCCCACGGAACGGAAATATCTTGTAATTCAGGGCTTCCAAGGAGGGAGGGGCCGGCTGGATGCGCCCGGCGCTTGACGTGCTCAGCACGGAGGATTTGGAGGAATATGAGATTTATTTTTATCCGATGGCAGCGGGGCGGGCAAAGCAGCGGGCGCCCGGGGACACGGTTCTTCTGGTGTGCGCGGACGTAAGCTTCGCCGCCGGACTGGTCCGAAAAACCACCCGCGTTTTGGTCGGCGCGATTTTAGAACTTAGCAAACTGGACAGCGGGATGGTGACGCCGCGCCGGTCGGTAAACGATGTTCGGGAAATCCTCTATGACGCGATGCAAATTATCATGCCTGCGGCGGATGAAAAGCAGGTGGCGGTGGCGTTTGAGCTTCCATGGCCTCTTCTGTTTTCCTGTGACGAGGAAATGCTGTTTTCGTTTTTTTCCAATCTCATGACCAACTGCGTGCGGTATGCCAAAAGCGACATTTTTATAACGGCGGTCAATCCGCCGGACAAAAGGCCGTTGGAAGTTTTTATTTCCAATGACGGGAACGAATTATCGGAAGAGGACAGGGCGCATATGTTTGAGCGGTTTTACAAAGGCGCCGGCGGGCAGACCGGGATTGGGCTGGCTTTAAGCCAGGAGTATATGCGGCTGCATGGCGGGGAATTATCCGTATCCGTGGAGAAAGGCAGAAAGGTGTTTTGGGTCGCGCTTCCCAGGATTCGCGGGTAAAAAAATAATCAGAAAATATAGAAAGGTTGGGAAATAAAATGGAACAGGGAGTTCTTATATTTACATGCGCAGGGCTGAAGATCGGCGAGAAATTTCCGGTGGAAAATACAGGAAGGGGACAGGACATTTCACCGGAATTTACCATTGAGAATTTATCGGCAAATGCTGTTTCGCTGGTTGTCACCCTTGAAGATTTAAGCCATCCGATCAAAGGATTTACTCATTGGATCATCTGGAATATTCCCGCGGCGGCGCAGATCTCGAAAGCCATTCCGGCGGGAAAAACAGTGCCTTCCCTGCAGGGCGCCGTGCAGGGAATCGGGTACGGCTTTCACCGCTATGCGGGACCGAAGCCGCCCCGGGGAAAATCTCATAAATACTGTTTTTCCATCTATGCGCTGGACTGTAAGCTTGACTTAAAGCCGTTTTCTTCCAAACGGAAGGTCCTGCGAAAAGCGGACGGCCATATTCTCCAAAAGGGAAGGATCATCGGGTATTTTGAGTAAAAGCTGCGTTTTATCCGGCGCGTTTATTTCAAAAAGTTCACAATCAAAATGGCGGATCCCAGCACAGTGAGCACAATGCCGGTTGCCCGGTTTAAGGTAATTGCGCTGGCCTTGTTGGCGAATTTGGCGGCGATTCTTGCCCAGAGAAGCGTGGAGGCCACGCAGAAAATCAGGCATCCCGGGTCCGGGAATCCGCCGATGGCGAAATGGCTGGCGGCGCCCGTAAAGGCCGTGAAAGCCATGATAAACACGCTGGTTCCCACGGCGGTTTTTAACTCGTAGCCCAGCACGCTGGTCAGGAGCAGAAGCATCATCATCCCGCCGCCTGCGCCCACAAATCCGCAGATAAATCCGACAACGGCGCCGCTTAGCATGGATTGGATGACGCGTTTTTTGACGCTGACGGCCGCCATGGATTCTTTGGTCGTCATGACTGGCTTTACGATGAATTTAATGCCCAGCAGCAATGTCATAAACATGGAAAAACCGCCCATGGCAGTGTTGGGAAGCAGGCTTGCGGCGAAGCTTCCCACTAGCGTGAATAACAGGACGGCGGCCATCATGACGATGCCGTTTCGGATGTCCAGGTTTTTGTTTTTTCCATAGGTGTACGCGCTGACGGCGCTTGCCAGCACATCGCTTGCCAGCGCGATTCCCACGGCCTCATAGGCTGGAAGCCCCAGAAAAACGATCAGCATCGGGCTTATGACGGCGGCCGCGCTCATGCCCGCGAATCCAGTTCCCAGCCCGGCGCCGACGCCGGCGGCAAAACAAATCAGGAATTTAAACATATCGAAATTCTCCTTCGTCCTGTTTTTTATTTCAATATTTCCTCCAAAAGCTCCAGCAGTTTCGGGATGTCGATGGGTTTTGCGATGTGCCCGTTCATGCCTGCGGCGAAGGCTGCCTTTTTGTCTTCCTCGAAGGCGTTGGCGGTCATGGCAATGATCGGAATGTCCTTTAACGGGCAATGCTCCATGCTTCGGATCTGCCGGGTGGCTTCGTAGCCATTTAGAATGGGCATCTGTATGTCCATCAAAATCAAATCGTACTGGCCGGGTTTAGCTTTCGTCATTTTTTCCACCGCCACGGAGCCATCGTCCGCCACGTCGAGGACGAATCCTGATTCCTGGAGAATCTCCACGGCAATTTCCTGGTTCAGCTCGTTGTCCTCCACCAAAAGGATTTTCTTTCCATGGAAGGAAAAGGTTTTGGAGACGTCGCTTATCTGATCGCTGAAGGGCCTAAAGGGCGACTCCAGGATGTTTCTGAGCTCCGACAGGAAGATGGGTTTGGAGCAGAAGGCGGTTACGCCTGCCTTTCGCGCCTCGTCTTCGATGTCGGACCAGTCGTACGCGGTCAGGATGATGATGGGCGCGCTGTCGCCGATGATGCGGCGTATGCGCCGGACCGCCTCGATGCCGTTCATGTCCGGCATCAGCCAGTCTATGATGTACACGGCGTACGGGTCGTTTTGCTCCCAGGCCAGCTTGGCGCGCAGCACCGCTTCTTTGCCGGAGGCCGTCCAGTCCGGGCGCATGCCGATGGTGGCCAGCATTTTCGTGACGCTGGAGCAGGTGTTGAAGTCGTCGTCGGTCACAAGGGCGCGCAGGCCTTTTAATTCCGGGATCGTGTCCTGTTTTACGGAGCCGGAGCAGGTCTTGAACTGGAGGCACACGGTAAATGTGGTTCCCTTGCCCTCTTCGCTGGCGACGGAAATCTGGCCGCCCATCATGTCCACGATGTTTTTGGTGATGGCCATGCCCAGGCCGGTCCCCTGGATGCCGCTGACCGTGCTGGTCCGCTCCCGTTCAAATGGCTCGAACACATGTTTTTGAAATTCGCGGCTCATGCCGATGCCGGTGTCCTTAATCTGGAATTCGTATGCGGCGCAGCCCTCCAGCGCGTTTCCTTTTTGCAGGACGCGGACGCTTACGATGCCGCCGGGTTTTGTGAATTTCATGGCATTGCTTAATAGATTCAGGAGAACCTGGTTTAGCCGGAGCTTGTCGCACAGCACGTGTTCGTGGATTACATCCGCCGTGTCGATATAAAATTCCAGCTGTTTGGAGGTTATGTCCGCCTGCACGATGGTTTTCAGGTCGTGCATGATTTCGGGCAGGGATGTCTCCGTCTCCTCGATTTTCATTTTTCCGCTTTCGATGCGGCTCATGTCCAGCACGTCGTTTATGAGGCTTAACAGATGGTTGCTGGATGTGGATATTTTCGCTAGGTAATCCTGCACTTGCTCTGTGTTGTCGATGTGGGCGGCAGCCAGGGAAGTGAAGCCGATGATAGCGTTCATCGGGGTGCGGATGTCGTGGGACATATTGTTGAGAAACGTGGTTTTGGCCCGGTTGGCGTGCTGCGCCACAGCCAGCGCGTCCTCTAAGTCTATTTTTTGTTTTTCCAGCTGTTCTTCCATTTTCTTTTTCTCGTCGATGTCCACGAAAAGCCCTACAAAGGTGATGGGCGAGCCGTCTTCGCGCCGGGACAGCCGTCCGGCGGCGTGGAACCAGCGGCATCCCGCGTGTTTGGTATAAAGCCGGTATTCCACATCATAGGTTTTCTGGCCGGTGTAATCTTTTACTGTATCCCAGTATTCCGCAGTGACCCGGGATTTGTCCTCTTCATGCAGAAGGTTTGACCAGGATTCCAGTTTGTTGGGGAAATCCGCTTCGCTTTTGTATCCCAGCATATTTCGGAACGTGTCAGTCCAGAGGCAGGCGGTCATCTCGCCGCTTTGGTTAAATTCCATGCTCCAGGGGCCGGAGCCCATGGCGGCCTGGAGGGTTTTCATGGCGGTCTGTTCTTTTTCGATCTGGGTGAGGGCGGCCCTTATCCTGGCGCCGTCCGCTTTTTCCTGCGCCAGAAGCATCTTTGCGCTTTTTCTGGATTGGTAGATCAGTCCTAAGAACACTAAAAGCATGACGACCACGGTGATGATGATCTGAATGACGCTGTGGGTCATCATTTTGGAGCGGACGGACCGGATCTGATTGCCGATCACGTTGTCCCGGATGAGGATGGTCAGCATCCAGTTGGTTCCTTCCACCGGAATATAGCAGAGGTCCTCCTGAACGCCCTGGTAAATAAAAGACGCCTGTCCGGCCCGGCCATTTGTGAAATCGTTTTTCAGCTGGGCGTAGTCGTATCCGTCCTCCAGCTGGGTTTCGGCCAGCGACGTAAGGAGATTGTTTCCCGGCTTTAGAAAGCCGAAATCGTTGTTGGTCAGGCATTCGCCGTTGCGGTAATACAGGTTGTAATGGGTTTCGTTTTCGCCGGTTTGCAGTGACAGAGAGCTTAGCATCTCGTCAATGTTGATCTGGATCAAACATGCTTTGATGGCGGAGCCCTGGAAAGAAATATTTTCTGTGGGCAGCGCAAGCGTCACCTGTTTTTTCGCGCCGTAGAGATTGACTGTGCGGATCACAGGCTCGGTCAGCTCTTCCGAGAGGAAGCTGTACCGGCTGAGGCCGGAAACCGTGCTGTGTTCTGTATAGACAATTCCGTTTTCGTCCACCAGCGCGAATTTTTCCACGCCATAGAGTTTTTTTACTTTTCCAAGGTAGTCACGTAAGGTTTCCTGGGATCTTAAGTTGGACGCCTCCAGGATTTCAAGCGCGTTTTCCATGTGGGTGAAGTGGTTTTTCAGCTCTTCGGAGACCACCTGCGCCCTGCGGCCGGCCAGCTCATCCAGGTAAAATCCGCTGACGTTGTTTACGGCCTGCTGGGTGCCGACCCGCGCGTTTTTGGACACCCAGACGGTGGTGATCAAAAGAATCGCGGCGATGATAATGCCGCCCCATACTGCAAATGCGATTGTTTGTTCTTTTTGTTTTTCTGGATTCATTTTCAGCTACCGCCATTCTTTAATTTTTTTATTCCATTTCGCCATATAATGTCTGAAGCATCGCCTGGGCTTCGTCCTGGTAAATGATCGTGGTTGTCTCCTCGGTTTTTTCCGGGTAGGATTCCCCGGGCAGCTGTCCGTCCGCAATCTTGATGGCCACCTGCAGCGTGTCAAAGCCGATGGAATAGCAGTCCTGCACGCCCAGCGCGTAGATGACGCCGTCGTTTAGGTAGCGCAGCGCCTCCTGGTCGTGGTCCATGCCCACGATCGTCACATGCCCTTTTCGCCCACATTCCAAGACGGCCCGGGCGGCGCCTACCGGGTTGCTCATATTGCAGCAGACGATGCCGGAAAGGTCGTCGTGCTCTTTTAGGAATCTTTTCGTGAGCTGACGGGCGTTTTCCACAGAGTCATCGTCGTACTCGATTCCCGCGATTTCCATATCCGGGTACTGGGCGATGACGTCCTGGGCGCCTAAAGAGCGGTCCTCGTGGCAGGGCGCGCCTTTGGTTCCCACCAAAATGGCGACTTTTCCGCAGCCGTCCAGTTTTTCGCAGAGGGCTTTCGTAAGCTGGGCACCGTCTTCATAGTTGTGGGTGTTGCCCACATAGGCGATGCGGCGGCAGCCGTCTTCCTTGGCGGCGTCGGAGCTTGAGAAGGTCATGATTTTTTTCCCTCGTCCATCAGCGCATTGATGGCCGGGGTCACGATGTCCACGTCCGCCACGTCCACGCCAATGACGTCAAAGTCCCGGGCGGACGCCTCTTTGAGCCGCCGGATCTGGTCCTGGGCGGAGGCGGCGCTGGGGGCCAGGTATTCGTAGTTGATGATCACGCCCCGTTCTTCGTACTGCCTGGCCGCGTCTTCGATGCCAAGGGCCACGGCGTCCCACCAGGGATGAATGGTCTTATATGTAAAATAAAAATTATAATCTTTTTTGGAAGGCTGATAGGCGTCCAGTTTGCGGTTAAAATTCACTGCGTTTCCGGCGGTTTTCTGGCTGTCGCCCAGCTCCTGCCCGGATGCGGACGGCGCGCTTTTTTCGGCTGGTCGGCCGCAGCTGGTCAGCGTGATTATGTATATGCAAAAAAATATTGAGATTTTTATGATTTTCCGAAGCACGGAAGTTTCCATCCCCTTTCATATGTTTATGTTAAAAATATTATAACATAAGAAAATAAAAAACTCCACTCCATAAATTTTAATCGGAAATGGTTGTCAATTAGCGGCGACGGGGTTATAATTTGAGGAAATATATGGGATCTACCGTAGAAAGCGGGCAGGGAGGTTAGTTATGGAAAAAGCGTGGCAGAAAGAGAGCGTAGTATATCAGATTTACCCCAGAAGCTTCTGCGACAGCAACGGGGACGGGATTGGGGACTTAAACGGCATTACGGGCAAGCTGCCGTATCTAAAGGAGCTGGGAGTGGATGTGATCTGGCTTTCTCCGGTCTATCAGTCCCCCAACGATGACAATGGCTATGACATCAGCGATTACCAGGCGATTATGGAGGAGTTCGGCTCCATGGAGGATTTTGACCGGATGCTGGACGCGGCCCACCGGTTGGGGCTGAAGGTGATGATGGATCTGGTGGTGAATCACACCTCAGACGAACATGCTTGGTTTATAGAGAGCAGAAAGTCTGTGGACAATCCGCACCGGGACTTTTATATATGGAGAGCGGGCAAGGACGGAAAGGAACCCAATAACTGGGGTTCCTGCTTCGGAGGCTCCGCCTGGCAGCGAGACGATGCCACGGATATGTATTATCTGCATCTTTTTTCCAGGAAACAGCCGGATCTGAACTGGGATAACGCGGCGGTGCGGGAGGAAGTTTTTAAGATGATGACCTGGTGGTGCGAAAAGGGAATCGACGGGTTCCGCATGGACGTGATCAGCCTGATCTCCAAGGAGCCGGGACTGCCCGACGGTCCGGTGGGGGAGAGCGGCTACGGGGACTTTGGGCCCTATGTGGCCAACGGCCCCCATGTGCACCAGTATCTGCGGGAGATGAACGAAAAGGTTCTCTCCCGCTACGATCTGATCACGGTGGGCGAGTGCTCCGGCGTGACGGTGGAGGAAGCGAAGAGGTACGCCTCCCTGGACAACAAGGAGTTAAACATGGTTTTCCAGTTCGAGCATATGGATGTGGACGGCGGCGAGAGCTTTAAGTGGAACCACAGGAAAATGCGCCTGACGGACTTAAAGGAAGTCCTCTCCCGATGGCAGCGCGGCCTGGAGGGGAAGGCGTGGAACAGCCTTTACTGGTGCAACCACGACCAGCCGAGGATTGTGTCGCGGCTGGGGGACGACCGGGAGGAATACCGGGAATTGTCGGCGAAAATGCTGGGAACCTGTCTGCATATGATGCAGGGGACGCCGTATATTTATCAGGGCGAGGAATTGGGCATGACCAATTATCCGTTCTCTT
>CAOJVE010000064.1 GCA_948444865.1 uncultured Lachnospiraceae bacterium | reverse complement strand
CACGAGAGTCTGGCGGGCATCGTTGCCGGACGCATCCGGGAGCGTTACTGCAGGCCGACATTCATTGTGACCGACAGTGAACAGGGCATCAAAGGCTCCGGCCGCTCCATCGAAGCCTATGCCATGTACGACGCGCTCGTATCCTGCAGCGACCTTTTCACAAAATTCGGCGGGCACGCCATGGCCGCCGGGCTGTCCATGCCCCCCGAAAACCTGGACGCGTTTCGCCGCCGCCTAAACGAGAGCTGCACGCTGACAAACGATGATATGATTCCCAAGTTCGTAATCGACGTGCCCATGCCCATCAGCTATGTGACGGAAAAGCTGATTAGCCAGCTTGGCCTTTTAGAGCCTTTCGGAAAAGGAAACCCCAAGCCTTTGTTCGCCCAGAAGGGCATCACAGTGTCCGGGTTCTCCATTGTCGGGAAAAATAAAAACGTGGCCAAAATGACACTCACGGATGGAAGCGGCGGCAGCCGGGAGGGCATTTATTTCGGGGATATGGAGACGGCGAAAGCGGCGCTGGCACAAAATAAACCCGTGTCGATCCTGTATTATCCGCAGATCAACGAATACCAGGGAAGAAAGAATATACAGATTGTGGTGCAAAGTATAGCAACTATTCAGCCTACGGCTTCATAGTTACAGAAATCCGCCTCATTAGAAGTTTGCCTGCGGCAAAAAGGCGGATTCTTGGTCGTTTTGCGCTACTGGCTGCTGACTGCGCGGCAAGCGCTCAGTCGCAGGTTGAATAGTTACAAAGTATATGGTAAATTTATTTGTTTGCATTGATTCTACAGAAAAAAAATGATATACTTTTCGGAACAGGAAAGGCGAAGACGCAGGTACATAGGAATGAAAAGTGCAGAGGTGATAGGATGGCGGAGCAGAAACTAATGGAATATATCAAAAGAGCCGATTCCAGGACGAAAGCGATGGCGGATTTTACCAGCCCGCAGGAACTGTACGACGAGCTGATAAAAAGCGTGAAAAAGTATCACCCATCTACGGATCTCTCATTGATCCAAAAAGCGTACGACGCGGCGTACAGCGCCCACGAGGGCCAGAAGCGCAAATCCGGGGAGCCTTACATTATCCATCCGCTTTGCGTGGCGATTATCCTGGCGGATCTGGAATTGGATAAGGAGACGATCGTGGCGGGGCTGCTTCACGACGCAGTGGAGGATACCTGGATGACCGTGGACGAGGTGGCCAAAGAGTTTAGCGAGGAAGTGGCGCTTTTGGTGGACGGGGTGACGAAGCTTGGCCAGCTTTCCTATTCGGCGGACAAAGTGGAGCTGCAGGCGGAGAATTTAAGGAAAATGTTCCTGGCCATGGCCAAAGACATCCGGGTCATTCTCATTAAGCTGGCGGACCGTCTCCACAATATGCGCACACTGCAGTACATGCCTCCGGTGAAACAGCTGGAAAAGGCCAGGGAAACCATGGATATCTATGCGCCCATCGCCATGCGTTTGGGGATTTCCAAGATTAAAGTGGAGCTGGACGACCTGGCGCTTAAGTACACGAATCCGGACGTGTACAACGACCTGGTGGAGAAGATTTCCTTAAGAAAGAGCGTCCGTGAGGAGTTCATAGGCCGCATCGTGGAAGAAGTGAAGCAGCAGATGGAGGCGTTTCACATCGAGGCCCAGGTGGTGGGCCGGGTGAAGCATTTCTTCAGCATTTACAAGAAAATGGTGAACCAGGACAAGACGCTGGACCAGATCTATGATTTGTTCGCGGTTCGGATCCTTGTGGATTCGGTGAAAGACTGCTACGCGGCGCTGGGCGCGATTCATGAGAAGTACAAACCCATACCCGGTCGTTTTAAAGATTACATCGCCATGCCCAAGCCCAATATGTACCAGTCGCTGCACACGACGCTGATCGGCTTTAACGGGCAGCCTTTTGAGATTCAGATTCGCACTTACGAGATGCATAAGACGGCGGAGTTCGGCATCGCGGCCCACTGGAAATATAAGGAATCCTCCGACGGGAAGAAGCCGGTGGACCAGAGCGAAGAGGAGAAGCTAAGCTGGCTGCGCCATATTCTGGAATGGCAGCGGGACATGTCGGACAACCGGGAGTTCATGAGCCTTTTAAAAAGCGACCTGGATCTGTTTACGGACAATGTGTACTGCTTTACGCCGGCCGGGGATGTGAAGACGCTGCCGGCCGGGTCCACGCCCATTGACTTTGCCTACAGCATCCACAGCGCGGTGGGCAATACTATGGTAGGCGCCCGGGTAAACGGCAAACTGGTGTCCATCGAGTACGAGCTGAAAAACGGGGACCGGATTGAGATCATCACGTCCCAGAATTCCCAGGGGCCCAGCCGGGACTGGCTGAAGCTGGTGAAAAGCACCCAGGCCAAGAATAAGATCAATAACTGGTTTAAGCAGGAACTCAAGGAAGACAACATTTTCAAAGGCAAGGAAATGCTGCTTCAATACGCCAAGAGCAAGGGCCTGCAGTTGAGCGTATACACAAAGCCCAAGTACCAGGAGACCGTGATGAAGAAATACGGATTCCGGGACTGGGATTCGGTGCTGGCGGCGCTGGGCCATGGCGGGTTGAAGGAAGGCCAGGTCTTTAACAAGCTGCTGGAATGCTACGAAAAGGAAAGCCAGGCAAAAATCATGGACGAGGACGTTTTGGAGGCGGTGTCCAACAACCATGAGAAAATCCAGGTGATCAAAGCCAAGGGCGGCATTGTGGTCAAAGGCATCCACGACGTGGCGGTGCGTTTTTCCAAATGCTGCGGGCCTATCCCCGGGGACGAGATCGTGGGATACATCACCCGGGGCCGGGGAATCTCCATCCACCGGACCGACTGCGTGAACGTGCTGACCATGGGCGAGGTGGATCGCGCGCGGCTGGTGGAAGCGGAGTGGGAGACGCATGTGGAGAAGGCGCAGGATAAGTACCTGGCGGAAATCAAAATCTACGCCAACAACCGAACCGGGCTGATCGCGGACATTTCCAAGATTTTTATGGAGCGAAAGATTGACTTAAAAGGAATCAACAGCAGAACCAGCAAACAGGACGTTGCCACGATTTCCCTGAATTTTGAGATTGAGAGCAAGGAAGAGCTAAAAGCGCTGGTGGAAAAGCTGCGGCAGGTGGAGAGCGTCGTGGATGTGAAGCGCACCACCGGATAATAGGAGTGAATGAAGATGAAACAGATGAAAGTGGGGCAGTGCCGTGTGGGTATGGTACGAACCAACTGCTACGGCCTGCTGAATACGAAAACAAACGAAATGATTCTGGTGGACCCCGGAGACAGTCCGGACGCCATCGCCTCCATGGCGGAGCAGATGGGCGGTCAACCGGTGGCCATCTTCCTGACCCATGGCCATTATGACCATATTCTGGCCGTGGAGGCGGTGAAGGAGAAGTATCAGATTCCGGTGTACGCCTGCCGAAAAGAGGAGGAACTGTTAAAGGACCCGCAGCTGAACTTAACGGCCATGATTCACCGGCCCATGTCCATCCGGCCGGATGAAATGGTGGAAGACCTGGAGGAATTTACCGTGGCGGGATTTCAGATTCAGGCCATCCATACGCCCGGCCATACCCAGGGAAGCGTCTGTTATCATTTCCCAAAGGAAAAGCTGCTGGTGAGCGGGGATACGCTTTTTTGCGGCTCGGTGGGGCGCACGGACCTTCCCACCGGAAGCGGCGCGCAGATTGTGGAAAGCCTGCACCGGCTCCTTGAGATGCTTTCGGAAGACACGGATGTGCTGCCCGGCCATGAGTCCGCCACCACAATCGGTTATGAAAAGAGGTACAATCCCTTTGTGTGAGATTCAGATATGGTTAAACAGGCAGGAATTTGAATACGACATATATTCCCTGACGCGGGCGTTCTATCCCAAAAGCGCGGTCACGGTTCACTGCACGGACGCTTTCCCAGAGGAGTCCATGCAGCCTAGTAAAGATCAGATCTTTTTGCTGGCCTGGTGCGGTGAAAAAGATATTGTGACGGAATGCCGCATGGAGGGGCAGCCTCTGGCGCACAGAGAGGCCGCCCTTGTTTTTCCATGGGAGCGGGCAAAAGTGAAGAGTCAGATCAAACAGCTTCTCTATCAGACCCTTTGCCAGTTTTCAGGGCGCACATTGATATGGGGCAATCTCACCGGGATTCGTCCGGTGAAGCTGGCGGCGGACTTCCTGGAGGAAGGGATGGACGCGGACGCCGCGAAGGCGCATATGGAGGAGAAATACGATCTGAGTCCGTCAAAAAGCGGCCTCTGCGTGGAAATCGCTCTGCGGGAAAGAAAGATTCTGGAAGGGCTGGATTATCAGAGCGGATACAGTCTGTACGTGGGCATTCCCTTTTGCCCCAGCATCTGCATGTACTGTTCCTTCAGCTCTTATCCGCTGGATAAATGGAAGACGCGGGTGGACGGGTATGTGGAGGCGCTTTGCAGGGAAATCCAGGCGACAGGACGGATGATGCAGGGCAGGACGCTGCATACGGTCTATATAGGCGGCGGAACGCCCACCACGCTGGAGCCGGCCCAGATGCAGAGGCTTTTGGACTGCATGAAAGAATGTTTCCTGTTGGAAAATCTAAGGGAATTTACCGTGGAGGCAGGCCGTCCGGACAGCATAACCCAAAAGAAGCTAGAGGTTCTGAGGCAGTATCCGGTCACGAGGCTCTCGGTAAATCCCCAGACCATGAACCAGAAGACGTTGGATTTCATAGGCCGGCGGCATACCGTGGCGGATATTGAGAAAGCTTATGGCCTGGCGCGGGACATGGGCTTTGACAATGTGAATATGGATCTCATCGCCGGTCTGCCGGGGGAAGGGCCGCAGGAAGTGGCGCATACGCTGCAGTGCATTCGCAGGCTGGAGCCGGACAGCCTGACGGTGCATTCCCTGGCTGTGAAGCGGGCGGCGCGGCTGCGGCTTTTTTCACAGGAGCATCGGGAACTGAGCATGGAAAACAGCGCGGAGATTATGAGCATGGCGGAAAGCTGCGCCAGGGACATGGGACTGGTTCCCTATTATCTGTACCGCCAGAAGAATATGGCGGGGAATCTGGAAAACACCGGGTACGCCAGGCCAGAAAAGGCGGGGCTTTATAACATATTGATGATGAGCGAGAAGCAGACGGTCCTAGCTCTCGGTTCCGGGAGCGTCTCCAAAAGAGTGCACCCGGACGGAAGGGTTGAACGCTGCGAGAATGTGAAGGACGTGACGCAGTATATGGACAGAGTCGATGAGATGGTCGAGCGGAAGAGACAGTTATTGGAATAAGCGCAGGGCGTTACAAAAAGGACATTTCCAGCAGTAAGGAAATGTCCTTTTTGAAGCATATTCTAACATACGGATGCGGTTTTTTCCATCCCATTCCTTGACATCTTGTATTGCGGAAACTATAATGATAAACGGATGCATGAGGGCAAAAATGGAATTGCGTGCGCCCGTGCGGACGGCGTGAATGGTTTTTCAAACGCGCGCTGAAACGAAAAATGATTCAAACGGGAGCGATCCCGTCGATAAGATAGACGAGACGACAAAAGAAAAGCGATAAGAATGCAAAGGCGGGGAGGCGATTATGTCAGTGAAAGTACAGGAACATGCCAGAGATTTGGACGGTTTCATATCGATGGATCTATCAGAAGAGCTCAAACATGCGGTTCAGGTGAGCAACCTGGCCTTTCATGTGGCCAGCGAATTAAAACTGGAGGAAAAGGTCTGCAATGAACTGGCGGTGGCCGGTATGCTTCACGATATTGGCAAGCTGAAGCTGCTCAATTATCTCTACGGGGAGGAAGACCCGTTGGTGATCGAAGAGCTGAAGTATGTGCGCATGCACTCCACGTTGGGGTACGAGGAGCTGGTGGGGAAAGGGTATTCGGAGCATATTTTAAAGAGCATTTTGTATCACCATGAGAATTACGACGGGAGCGGTTATCCGGCCAATCTGCGGGGGGAGGAAATCCCGCTGGGGGCGCGGATTCTGCGGGTGTGCGATGTGTATTCGGCGCTGCGCTCCAACCGTCCTTACAGAAAGGCGCTTTCCATGGAAGACGCCATGCAGCTGATGATTGGCGAAGTGAAATATTTTGACATGAAGATTTTTTTGGCTTTTCAGAGAGTCGTGCACAAAGAGCACGAAACGCAGAAGAATGGAGGATATAATTAATTATGAAAAAAAAACCGGTCACGGGCATGAGGGATATTTTGCCGGGTGAGATGGAAATCCGTAATTACGCCATAAACCTGATTCGGGAAACGTATGGCAGTTTCGGCTTTGTTCCCCTGGAGACGCCCTGCGTGGAGCACATTGAAAACCTGTCCAGCAAGCAGGGCGGGGAAAATGAAAAACTGATTTTTAAGATTTTAAAAAGGGGCGAGAAGCTCAAAATCGATGAGGCGAAGGAGGAGAGGGATCTGGTGGACGGCGGGCTGCGCTACGACCTGACGGTGCCGCTTTCCCGGTACTTTGCCAATAACGCCAGTCAGCTGCCGGCGCCTTTTAAGGCTCTGCAGATGGGAAATGTGTGGCGGGCGGACCGTCCCCAGAGAGGGCGTTTCCGCCAGTTTATGCAGTGCGACATTGACACGCTGGGGGACGCGTCCTGTCTGGCGGAGATTGAGCTGATTCTGGCCACGACCACGCTTTTGGGAAAACTGGAGTTTAAAGATTTTACGATCCGCATCAACGACCGGAAGATTTTAAAGGCCATGGCAAAGTACAGTGGGTTTGCCATGGAAGACTTCGACACGGTTTTCATCATTCTGGACAAGATGGACAAGCTGGGCGCCGAGGGAGTGGCCGAGGAGCTGAAAAAAGAGGGCTTCGCCCCCGAGGCCGTGGAAAAATATATGGATCTGTTCGGGCAGATTACCTCTGACGCAGAAGGCGTGAAGCGCTGCGGGCAGATCCTGGAAGGCATCGTGGACGCCTCCAGCATTGAAAATATGGTCTACATCATGGAGAGCGTGGACGCGGTGAAGACGGCGGACTTCTCTATTCAGTTCGATCCGACGCTGGTGCGGGGCATGTCCTACTACACCGGGCCGATTTTTGAGATTTCCATGGACGAGTACGGCGGCTCTGTGGGCGGCGGCGGACGCTATGACGAGATGATCGGGAAGTTCACCGGCCAGGAAACCTGCGCCTGCGGATTTTCCATCGGGTTTGAGCGGATCGTAATGCTGCTTCTGGAACGGGGCTTTCAGGTTCCCGACGCCGGGAAGAAAACGGCTTTCCTTATCGAAAAGGGCATGTCCGCCCAGCAGCTGCGGCCGATTTTAGAGCAGGCCGCCCGAATTCGCCAGCAGGGCGGCCAGGTGAACGTGGCGCTGATGAAAAAGAACAAGAAATTCCAGAAAGACCAGCTTCGCCAGGAAGGGTACGAAGACATTCAGGAATTTTTCAGAGATAAAATATAATAGGTAATTGCGAAACAGTTTTTGCATAGTCTGCGTTTGTACAAAAGAAACAAAACAGAGCTCAAAACTGTTTTTAATTCGCTCCTTATTTGTTTATCTTGCCCAAACTCCGGTTACTCAAATGGGCGTTTCGCAATTATCTAAATAAAATGTAGAAAGGTGAGGATTGTAGAAGAATGGCTGAGACGATGCAGGGATTGCACAGGACCGCCAGATGCGCGGAGATCGGAAAGGAATCCATCGGGCAGGAAGTGACCTTGATGGGCTGGGTGCAGAAAAGCAGGACCAAAGGAGGAATCGTGTTCGTGGATCTGCGGGACCGTTCCGGCGTGATGCAGCTGATTTTTGAGAACGGAAGCATAGACGAAGAAGGATTTGAAAAGGCCGGGAAGCTGCGCAGTGAGTTTGTCATCGCGGCGGTGGGCACGGTGGAGGCCCGCTCTGGCGCGGTGAATAAGAACCTCCCCACCGGGGAAATCGAGATACGGGTGCATAAGATGCGCATATTGTCGGAGTCGGAGACGCCGCCTTTTCCCATTGAGGAGAACAGCAAGACCAAGGAGGAGCTGCGGCTGAAGCACCGTTATCTGGACCTGCGCCGGCCGGATCTGCAGCGGAATCTGATGATGCGCAGCCAGGTGACGACGCTGACCCGGAAGTTTTTCACCGAGGAGGGCTTTCTGGAGATTGAAACGCCCATGCTGATGAAGAGCACGCCGGAAGGTGCCCGGGACTATCTGGTGCCCAGCCGCGTGCACCCGGGGAGTTTTTACGCGCTGCCCCAGTCGCCTCAGATTTTTAAGCAGCTTTTGATGTGTTCCGGTTACGACCGGTATTTTCAGATTGCCCGGTGTTTTCGGGATGAAGACCTGCGGGCGGACCGGCAGCCGGAATTTACCCAGATTGACCTGGAGATGTCCTTCGTGGACGTGGACGATGTGATTGACGTAAACGAGCGTCTGCTGGCCTATCTTTTCCGGGAGATCCTGCATGTGGAAATCCCGCTGCCCATCCAGCGGATGACCTGGCAGGAGGCCATGGACCGTTTCGGCTCCGACAAGCCGGACCTTCGATTCGGCATGGAGCTTCAAAACGTCACGGACACAGTGAAAGACTGCGGCTTCGGCGTATTCAAAGGCGCCATCGAGCAGGGCGGCAGCGTCCGCGGCATCAACGCCGAGGGGCTGGGAGCCATGCCCCGAAAGAAGATTGACAAACTGGTGGATTTCGCCAAGGATTTTGGCGCGAAAGGGCTGGCCTACGCGGCCATCGCCGAGGACGGGAGCGTGAAGTCCTCCTTCGCCAAATTTATGACCGAAGAAGAGATGGACGCCCTGGTGGGGGCCATGGCGGGAAAACCCGGCGATCTGCTTCTCTTTGCGGCGGATCAGGATAAAATAGTCTGGGACGTGCTGGGAAATCTGCGTCTGGAACTGGCCAGGCAGCAGGAGCTTCTCAAGAAAGACGAATACCGTTTCGTCTGGATTACGGAATTCCCGCTGCTGGAGTGGTCCGAGGAAGAAAATCGCTACATGGCCATGCACCATCCGTTTACCATGCCCATGGAAGAAGATTTGGACTTGCTGGACGCGGACCCCGGAAAAGTGCGGGCGAAAGCCTATGACATCGTGTTAAACGGCACGGAGTTAGGCGGCGGCAGCGTTCGTATTCATCAGAACCAGATCCAGGAAAAAATGTTTGAGGCGCTGGGATTTACGAAGGAAGCGGCCTACGAGCAGTTTGGATTTTTGCTGCGGGCGTTCCAGTACGGCGTGCCGCCCCACGCAGGGCTGGCCTACGGTCTGGACCGGATGGTCATGCTGATGGCCGGGGAAGACAGCATCCGGGACGTGATCGCATTTCCGAAAATAAAAGACGCTTCGGATCTGATGGCCGAAGCGCCGGGAACCGTCAGCGTCCAGCAGCTGGAAGAGCTGCAGATCGCGCTGACTCAAAAGGAATAAATTCTGTTTTCTATTCATTCGGCTGCTCCGCGGACACGTTGGAGCGGCCGGATGATTCCCTCTCTGCGTTGCTTAAAGAAGAAGCGGCTGTGTCTGCGTTAAATTCACCAAATAAAGCTGTACCGATCTGCGAACTGGACTGCAGTTTCCAGCTGACGCCGTCATTTATCAGAGTCAGAGCGATGGTCTGGACCTGCGTGGCGTCATTGGCGCTGATGCAGCTCAGCAGAAATTCATTTGATTTCGTCAGTCGTCCGGCGGGACCGTCGATGAGGGCGTCCGTGGTGCTCAGATACTCGTCCAGTTTTTTATTGTAAGCGGAGACGATGGCGTCGTAGGAGAAGCTGGTGATCTCCGTGTCCACCCGGGCGTTGGCGCCGTTGTCCTGGGAGCTCACCACCCGGTGGCTAAAGCAGGCGTGCACCTGCTGCAAAAGGGCATTTGCCAGAGCCTGGCTGTTTTCATCGCTTCCGGAAAATAGCGCGTTTAATCCCAGATAGACGCTTAACTGGGAGGCGTCCATGTTTTTCAGCGCATTAAAATACACATCCACCGTGTCGGCGGGAGTCAGAAGATAGGGATTGGCGGCGGACGTGATAAAGCCGCCCACAAGCTGGTTGTTCAAGTCCGTGTCCCGCTGGATCTTCCAGCGCCGCCCGTCTTTTACTAAATTTATATTACAGGAATTTGAGATTGTCTGGTAGGCATTTTTTCCATCAGATTTTTCATTAACAGATAATGCTGTTCCAAAGAAACGTCTGTGTAAGCCTGTCCGTTGGCGGCCGCCATAATCACCTGGGTTAAGTATTCCCGCTGGTAGTCTTTGGCCAGGGCGTGGGCGTCCAGCGTGGTAATCTGCAGACGGCAGGAAGCCGTGGTTTCCGCCGCATGTATTTTCAGGATCTTGTAATCAAAGTTTTTAAAAAAAAGAGAAGCCACTTCTTCAATCACCGCGGAAGGCGCCTGGGATGTGGAGGCGTCTGGAAACAGGCTTTCCGAGGCCAGATAGCTCTGGACGGTTTTGGAATTCAGTTCCTTTAACCGGTCAAATTCAGAAACGACTGCTTTTTTCACCTGCTTTTGTTCTGTGTTGCCGCATCCTGTCAGAGAAAGCATAATAAGAAGCGCAAAAAAAAGCTTTGCTTGAACTAACCGTTTCATAGTTCCATTCCTTTCCATTCATTCCTATCTAGTTTATCAGAAAGTAATGGAAATGTCAAAAACAAGGAGGAGATTGATGTTCGAAATAAGAGGAAAATATAATACGGCCAAAATTTTCACGGATCAGGCGGACGAAGATTCTATCGCCCAGGTCATACAGGTCTGCAGCCAGAAGTTTACAGAAGGCAGCCGGATACGCATGATGCCGGACATCCACGCCGGGGCCGGCTGCACCATCGGAACCACCATGACGATCCAGGACAAAGTGGCGCCCAACCTGGTGGGCGTGGACATCGGCTGCGGCATGGAGATGATTCAGCTTCGGGAAAAACACATCGAGCTGCAGAAGCTGGATAAGCTGATCCGTCAGAAAATCCCGGCAGGATTCCAGATTCGGGAAGAAACCCATCCGTTTTTTGATGAGATCGAGCTGGAAGAGCTTTGCTGCTTTTCGCATATTAACCCGCTGCGGGCCGAAAAAAGCCTGGGAACGCTGGGCGGCGGCAACCATTTCATCGAGGTCAACCAGGACGAGGCGGGGAATGTCTACATCGTCATCCATTCCGGCAGCCGGCATCTGGGGCTGGAGGTCGCCCAGCATTACCAGGAAAAGGGCTGGCAGGCGCTGAACCGGCCTTCCAAAGACCAGACAGAGGAGCGGATCGCCCAGTTAAAAGCGCAGGGACGGGAAAAGGAGATTCAAAAAGAGCTGGAAAAAATGAAAAGCGAGGCCAAAACAGACGTTCCGAAGTCCCTGGCCTACGTTTCCGGGGAGCTGTTTAAACAGTACATCCACGACATGGAGATTGTCCAGAAGTTCGCGAAATTAAACCGCCAGGCCATGATGCGGGAGATCGTCCGGGGCATGAAGCTGCACCCGGTGGACGGATTCACTACGATCCACAACTATATCGACACAGAGTCCATGATTTTGCGCAAAGGCGCCGTTTCGGCCAGACAGGGCGAGCGGCTTTTAATTCCCATCAACATGCGGGACGGTTCCCTAATCTGCGTCGGAAAGGGAAACGACGACTGGAACCAGTCCGCGCCCCACGGCGCGGGAAGGCTTATGAGCCGGTCGGCGGCCAAGCAGTCGTTTACGGTCTCGGAATTTAAAAAGCAGATGAAAAACGTCTATAGCACGTCCGTGGGAAAAGCCACGCTGGACGAATGCCCCATGGCTTATAAAAGCATGGAGGACATCACGGCGCACATAGGGCCCACAGCCGAAATTGTAAAGATCATCCGTCCCATTTACAACTTTAAAGCCGGCGAACAATGAAAACTGTGAACTGTTTGTGACGCATTGGCGTGCAGGCTTGCCCCTGTTGTTGAAATCTGTTATGATAAAATCCAAAGATTGTAGAGCCTTTTATTCGGAGGAAAATAGATTATGAAAAAACGGGTCATCATTATCGGGGGAGTTGTGGCGGCGGCGTGCCTTCTGGGCGCCGGGGCCTGGCATTTCCTGAAGGGCAAAGGCAAGAGCAGTGAGAACGTGGCGTACGTGACCACCGTGGGGTCGCTGACGGGGGAAGACGTCTCCGGCACGCAGAACCGGTACGCGGGCGTTGTGGAACCGCAGAAAACCGTGGAAGTCAAGCTGGATTCCGGCAGAGCGATCCAGCAGCTGATGGTGGAGGAGGGCCAGTCGGTGAAAGCGGGCGATTCGCTTTTTTCCTATGACGTCAGCTCCGGGGAAGAGGAGCTGGCCACGGCCAAGCTGGAGCTGGAGCGTCTGAAGACGGAGGCGGTCAGCTACCAGGAGCAGATCAATACGTACCAGAGGGAAAAGGAAAAGGCGCCCCAGGAAGAGCAGCTTTCCTACACGATTCAAATCCAGTCCGCCCAGATGGACCTGAAAAAAAACGAGTACGACCAGAAAAGCAAGGCGGCCGAGATTGAGAAGCTGGAAAAAGTCAGCGATTCGCCGGTGGTGACCAGCGAGATCGACGGAATCGTAAAAACTATCAATAAGGACGCCATGGGAAGCGGCTCAGACAGCCCAGATTCCGATTCGTCCGGGGACTCGACGGCATTTATCACGATTCTTGGAACCGGGAATTACCGGGTGAAAGGGAAGGTGAATGAACAGAACCGAAACAGCATTATGGAAGGCTCTCCGGTGATCATCCGCTCCCGGGTGGACCCGACGGTCACATGGAAGGGCTCCATGGGCGAAGTGGACACGGAGCATCCCGACAGCGGCGGAGACGACGGCGCTTCCAGTATGATGATGACGGATGGCGGGGAAGATACGCAGACCTCCTCCTCGTCTTATCCCTTCTATGTGAATCTGGATTTTACCGAAGGGCTGATGCTGGGGCAGCACGTATACATCGAGATGGACTACGGCCAGGAAGACCAGAAAAAAGGGCTCTGGCTGGGCGAGTTCTATATCCTGGACGCGGACGGCAAAGCTTACGTGTGGGCCTCCGACGGCCAGGACAGGCTGGAGAAGCGCGCCGTGACCCTGGGCGATTATGACCAGGAGCTGGGCGAGTACGAGATCGTAAAAGGCCTGACAAAAGAGGACTGCATCGCCTTCCCGTCTGAGGATCTGACGGAAGGGATGGCGGTGGAGATCAGCGACCAGATGCAGATTCCCACGGAAGATCTGGAAAGCGGGGAATCGCAAGGCGAAGAAGAGTTTGAAAACATAGAAGAACTTGAGGACGACAGCGGCATTTATCCGGGGATGGAAGGGGAAGTCCAGGATTTGGAGGACCTGCCGGCGGATATGGATGAAGACGCCCAGGCTCCCGATATGGAGGTGGCGCCCTGATGATTTTGGAATTGAAAGAGATCTATAAAGAATACCAGCAGGGGAAACTGGCCGTGCCGGTGTTAAAGCATGTGAATTTCTCCATGAAAGAGGGGGAATACGTGGCCATTATGGGGCCTTCCGGCTCCGGGAAAACCACGCTGATGAACATCATCGGCTGTCTGGACAAGGCCACCTCCGGCGAATTTTACATGGACGGCCAGGACGTGAATAAATGTTCCGAAAATGAAATGTCAGATCTGCGCCTTCACAAGCTGGGTTTTGTGTTTCAGAGCTTCCATCTGCTGCCCAAACAGACCGCGCTGGAAAATGTGGAGATGCCCTTGAATTACGCCGGCGTGCCGAAAAAGGCCAGAAAAGAGCGGGCCTTTCGGGCTTTGGAGCGGGTGGGCCTGGCGGACCGGGTGAATTTCCGACCCAACCAGCTCTCCGGCGGGCAGATGCAGCGGGTGGCCATCGCCCGGGCCATGGTCAACGACCCGAAGATCCTTCTTGCCGACGAGCCCACAGGCGCGCTGGATTCCAAGTCCAGCGCCCAGGTGATGGATTTATTTCAGAGATTAAACGACGAGGGCGTCACCATCCTGATGATCACCCACGACCCGGAAATCGCGGAATACGCCGGGCGCACGATGCTGATCCGGGACGGGGAGCTGACAGAAGAAGGGGGACGGCAGTCATGAAAAAAATTCTGTTTGCGCTGCTGGGCGTGGCGGCGGTGTTTGCTATATTCGCCGGCATAGGCATTGCGGCCAGAAGGGCCAACGCCACCACCGTGAAGGTTATCCCGGTCAGCGACTTGAATCAGGCGGGCTATATGGACGACAGCGAATCCATGCTGTACGGAGAGATCGCCTCCAGCGTGACCCAGAAGGTGGAGCTGATGCAGGACGCCATTATTTCACAGGTGTATGTAAAAGAAGGCGACCGGGTGAAGCCGGGCGACAAGCTTTTGACCTATGATATGACTTTGAAGCAGCTGGAGCTGGAGCTTACTAAGCTTCGCCGGCAGAGCCTGGAAAACAAGCTGGACAAAGCCCGGGCGCGTCTGACAAGCCTGGAAAACGGCGGCCCCATAGACGAAGACGATTCGGAGGATTATACGCCCATCGAGGACGACAGCGGGGACGATCGGGAAG